>NZ_JBSXNL010000071.1:0-41021 GCF_056857615.1 Galbibacter sp. L-19 | reverse complement strand
CAAAACAGAGGTGAAAATGGTAATATTTACCTTCGTTTAATAGGAATACTCTATATAATAATTTACCACGGTTACCGCCTAATAGAGTTTTAGAGGTCACTAATGTATGGAGAAAGGTTAGGGAACTATAAATACTTCAGTGCTAACTTACTTGAAATCAAACCCATAAGATTGTCGTCCAAAAAAAATGTAATTAAACTACAGCTTCAGAAAATGGTTTATCACAAATCTGAAACCTATTTAGTCATGGAAGTATTCAAGACTTAGGTTATTCCTTTTGAAGTAGATTATTTAAAAGTTTACAGGGATAGCGTATAAAGCGAAAAGCCTCCTGTCAAAGACTTGAAATCAAATCAAATCAAATTATATTTATAATTCTCCCTCTAAAATATGGTATGGCTAATCCCTATACTTTATATGTCCTTCCTAAATATGTGCTTAGCGATAAGCAAAAATTATTAGTGGAATTGTAGGGGTTGAATAGGGGAGAGAATTAAAATGATAATCATATCTTAGAATAGGAATAAACGAAATATTTGTTATGTAACTTTAGTGTTATGATTTAATATTATTTGTATAATTCAGTTTTTTACTTACTTCAATTCATACTATTGGCAGAGGTGAAATTTACTAGGATATCAACTAAACTTTTGTTTTAATACATTCATATCATCACTTATTTTCATATCCAAAATTTTAGCATAATGTTGTGTTGTTTTTAAGGAGCTATGACCAAGCATTTTACTAACCGATTCTATAGGAACTCCATTGGAAAGAGTTACAGTTGTGGCGAATGTATGCCTTGCCATATGAGTGGTAAAATTTTTATGGATACCACATAAATCGGCTATTTCTTTTAAATAGGCATTCATTTTTTGATTGGTTAATACAGGTAATAACTTATTGTTTCCCTCATTATCTTTATAATCAGAATACTTATCTAAAATCATAGCAGCAATAGGTAAAATTGGAATATTGCTTTTTGAATTAGTCTTTTTCCTTTTAGTTTTGATCCATTTTTCACCATCAATACCTATTGTGATGTCATTTTCATTTAACTTCTCTACATCAGCATAGGCTAAACCAGTAAAGCAACAGAAGATAAAAATATCTCGAACCTGTTCTAGTCTTGGCGTTCTAAGATTCTTTTTTAATAATGTTTCTATTTCTTGCTTTGTTAGAAATTCACGCTCTACGTTTTTCAATCGAACCTTCCAGTTTAAGAAAGGATCTTTTTTAATCCAGTCATTAGCTAAAGCAATACGTATAATCTTTTTAAAGTTCGTTATGTATTTAATTGCTGTATTATGGCTACACTTACGGACGGTTTTAAGATAGTATTCAAATCCGCTTATGAATTGGTAGTCAACATCAGTAACAGGAATATCGTTAAGTTTATACTCATGTTTAATGAAGTTTTCAATATGTTTCTTTGCGGTTCTATAACGTTCTGCAGTACCCGCAGAGAAATCTTTTCCAATAAGACTATCAACTTTATCATTATGCTCTTGAAAAATTCTTAAAAGCATTTTATGCTTCTTATTTTTCCCAAGATAGGCATCTCTAAGCGCAATTGCTGTTAGAGCCTTTTCATTAGTTATGAATTCTTGATGTTTATTAAGAATAGCTGTTTTAACTTTATTTAAATAGTTATTGAGTTCATTAATCTCAGGGTTAGATCCTCTAGCCATTCCAGACTTAGCGATCCAACGATCTTGCTGAACTTTCCTATTAACACTAAACTCTGCTCTTTTACCATCTATAGTTATTCTCATGTAGATATTACATTTATTATTAGAATCGACTTTGGATTTCTTTATGTAATACAAAAGTGAAAGTGAATTTATCATAAGTGACACCGAATTTTGAAAAAAGGTACAAAATAGACATCGAATTACAAAATCCAAAAAACGCCAAATAGCGCTAAAATAAAGGGGTTTCACTTCATTCGGTGTCACTTATTTTGTGGATTGGACAGACACCGAATTGCCCCACTTTTTATTGCTATTAATTGAATTTAAATGAAATGGTATAAAATGAAAAATCCCGTAAACACTGATGGTTTACGGGATTTTGTTGGAGCTTATTACGCTCTCAGCGGAGAAAGAGGGATTCGAACCCCCGGAGGTGTGACCCTCAACAGTTTTCAAGACTGCCGCATTCGACCACTCTGCCATTTCTCCTTTGCGGGTGCAAATATAAAAACCTTTTTTGAATATAAAAGACTAAAATGCGGTTTTTTTTATGCTTTTATTTCTTGATGCTGATTATCAGCTATATAATTTTCCTTTTTTTTAAATTTATTTGTTAGACTTTTCATTTTTACTCTATAATTAAGGTTTAAATACTTAAAAATTATGTGCTGAGTCTATTAAAGAGCTTATATCTAAAATGGTTATTTGTTTTTCATATTAACTCTTTCAGAGTTTACTTCAAGTAGCATCACTATGCATAATTAAACTAATATTAGATGTGAATTTCAAACATTTTTTAGGGGTCAGAAAAAGCTAAAACAAGTGTTATATCATTATATTATCACTTACTTTTGTTTAAAACCAATTTAGAATGAGTATTATTAATGCTTTAGAATGGCGTTATGCTGTTAAGAAATTTGATTCTTCCAAATTTCTTACCGAAGAAAAATTAAATGTTTTAAAGAAAGCCTTTAATCTAACGGCTACTTCCTATGGCTTACAACCAGTAAAATTGCTAATAGTTTCCGATAAAAAACTTCAGAAGCAATTAAGAGCCAGTTCATGGAATCAAGCGCAAGTAGAAGATGCTTCACATCTATTGATTTTTTCAATCGAAAATAAAATTGATGATGTCTATATCAAAAATTACTTTGCAAGAGTGAAGCATATCCGTAATACTCCTGATGAAATTTTAGAACCTTTTCAGAATTTCTTAATTGAAGATTTTAATAGTAAAAATGCTGAAGAGATTAAAAACTGGGCTAAAAACCAAGTTTACCTTGCTATGGGAAATTTACTTACGGTTTGTGCTATCGAAAAAATAGATGCGTGCCCAATGGAAGGTTTTTCTTCTGAAGAATATGATGAAATTCTTGACCTTAAATCAAAAAATCTCACAGCTGTTTTAGTATTACCTATTGGATATCGTGCTGAAGATGATATGTTTGCAGCATTTAAAAAGGTACGTAAACCTTTGCAAGATAGCGTGATAGAATTAAAGTAAGATATTGTTTATTTATAGACTTTATAATATATATGCTTTTAGCTAACTTTGTGGCTAAGCAATGATAAAAATATAAGGATGCCTGGATTTGAATTATTTGGAGACGAAGAAAGAAAACACGTAAATGATGTCTTGGAAAGTGGTGTTTTAATGCGCTATGGTTTTGATGGAATGAGAAATGGACATTGGAAGGCTGTTGAACTGGAAAAAGCTATTTCAAAAAGAATGGAGGTTGCACATACACAATTAGTTAGTAGCGGCACATCTGCATTAACAATAGCGTTGGCAAGTGCTGGAATTGGAGCAGGAGATGAAGTTATTATGCCAACATTTACATTTGTAGCGAGTTTTGAATCGATTATTGCCTTGGGAGCTGTTCCTGTTTTGGTAGATATTGATGATACGTTAACAATAGATCCCAAAAAAGTAGAAGAAGCAATTACCGCTAAAACAAAGGTAGTAATGCCTGTACATATGTGTGGTTCTATGGCGAATTTAAAAGCACTAAAAGATATTTGTGAGGCAAATGGACTTTTACTTCTGGAAGATGCTTGCCAGGCTATAGGAGGGAGTTATAAAGGAAAACCTCTTGGTAGTTATGGCGATTTAGGTTGTTTTTCTTTTGATTATGTTAAAACTATTACTTGTGGTGAAGGTGGTGCTGTTATTACAAATAATGAAAACTATGCTACCAATGCCGATCATTATTCAGATCATGGGCATAATCATGTAGGAAAAGATAGGGGAGCAGAAACGCATCCGTTTTTAGGATATAATTATCGAATTTCAGAATTGAATGCGGCAGTAGGCTTGGCGCAAATAAATCGTTTGGATGATTTTTTAGTAATTCAGAAAAAAAACTATACTGTTTTAAGAGAAGCTATTGAAACTATTTCTGGGATTACCATGAGAACAGTTCCAGATGGTGGGGAAGAGAATTATTCTTTTCTCAGCTTTTTTATGAACGATGAAGAAACTGCTAGAGCTACACAAAAGGAGCTGGTAGCCAATGGAGTTGATGGTTGTTTTTATTGGTTTGATAATAATTGGCATTATATCAAAAAATGGGAGCATTTAAAAGATTTAAAAAGTTTAGGAAAGCTTCCTGAAGAAGTTATTAAAGGATTACCAGATTATAATTCTCAAGATTTTAGTCAGTCCGACCAATGGTTAGGACGTAATATTTCAGTATTAATAAAACTAAGCTGGACGGACGAAGAAGTTAATGAGAGAGCTCAAAAAATGAAGCAAGTATTAAGTGGTGTTTTGTTAGAAACGAAATAAATCGATCAAGCAAGAGCTGAAGGGAAGGATATTGCCTTTACTACTGAGTATGAAGATGATTAATCTAATATAAGTAGGTAGTTACTCAGATGGAGATGTAAAAATACTAAATCACTCTGTACTTTATGTGCAGAGTGATTTAGTATAATAAAAAAATCACATTAATGTCCGAGTAAAATACAAGACCGCTTCGCTATAAGAAAAAAGAACAAAGACTAAATGTTAACTATCAAAGAATAAGTAGTTTAAAGAAATAACATTACTATAATCTTCTTTTTATTAATAGCAAGGGGCTATTTTGAATACCTCATTTAAACCTTGATATAAGTGGAGTGCAATAAATTCCGTTAACTTTTATCGGACAACAATAAAAAAATTAATAATTTGCATATTCCACAATCTCAAGTCCGTAACCAATAATTCCTACTCTTTTTGTTTGTGAGGAATTAGACATTAATTTAATTTTTGAGATATCTAAATCGTGTAGTATTTGTGCTCCAATTCCAAAATCTTTAGCATCCATATTTACTTTTGGCGCTCTCATTTCTCCTTCTTCTTGAAGCTTTTTTAATTCTGATAAACGATTGAGTAAGTTAAGTGAATGACTTTCTTGATTAATAAACACAATAGCGCCTTTCTCTTCCTTATTTAACAATTTAAACATATCGTCTAGCTTTTTGTCAGCATTGCTGGTAAGTGTGCCTAAAATGTCATTATTTACTAAGGTAGAGTTAATACGTGTTAAAACAGGCTCTTCACTGTTCCAATTACCTTTGGTAAGTGCTATATGGATTTGGTCGTTTGTAGTTTGTTTGTAGGCTCTAAGTCTAAATTTACCAAATCTTGTTTCAATATCAAAATCTTCTTTTTTCTCAATCAAACTATCGTGTTGCATTCTATAAGCAACTAAATCTTCTATAGTAACAATTTTGATATCAAGGTTTTTAGCAACTTCGCATAGTTCTGGAAGTCTAGCCATAGAACCATCTTCATTCATAATTTCTACAATCACTCCTGCAGGAGAGAGTCCTGCTAAGCGTGCAAAATCAATAGCTGCTTCCGTATGTCCTGTACGTCTTAAAACCCCACCTTCTTTAGCTACTAATGGGAAAATATGTCCGGGTCTTCCTAATTCGTAAGATTTTGTTTCAGGATTTATAAGTGCTTTCACTGTTTTGGCTCTATCTCCAGCAGAAATACCAGTAGTTACGCCATAACCTCGTAAATCTACAGAAACTGTAAATGCTGTCTCCATAGGGTCGGTATTATTACCAACCATAGGGTGTAAATCTAACTCTTTACAACGTTTTTCAGTAAGCGGGGTACAAATAAGACCACGCCCATAAGTAGCCATAAAATTTATCATTTCTGGCGTTACTTTATCTGCAGCCGCTACAAAGTCTCCTTCATTTTCTCTATTTTCATCATCAACAACAATAATAACCTTTCCTTGGCGGATATCGGCAATTGCTTCTTCAATAGTATTTAATTTTATATCTGATGTTGGCATTAGCGTATCTGTATTCATTGCAAATTTTTATCAAAGATACTTAATTCTTCACTTTTGACTCGCTAGGTAAGCATTGAATTATTAATTTGCTTTTCTAAATTAACCTCTCATAGAGGGTTTAATTCCTAAGAGCCTGTTCTGAGTTTACCGAAGTACTCTCAGTCGAATTGAATTTAAGTTATTTTATTTAAACTCCTCAAGGATGTTTATTTTACATTATTATGGGTTAGTTTTAGAATCCGATTTCTTTTTCTTTAAAAAACTAAACAGACTAGATACTTTTGAAAAAATACCACCAGAATCAAACACTGCTTTATCGGCAGTTGCCCGTCGGGTTAAGAAAATTCCTAGTGGGAGCATAATTCCTGTAGCAACCCAAGCACCAATAAGAGGAGGGATGCTTCCATCTTCTGAATAATTTTTAGCAAAAATTCCTATAAAATGATAAGTCAAAAACAATCCAATAGCAAGAACCATTGGGAGTCCTAAACCACCTTTTCTGATAATTGCACCTAAAGGAGCACCCACAAAAAACAGAATAAAACAAGCAAATGCAAGCGCATATTTTTGATGCATTGCAAGTTTGTAATGGTTATAAAGCTTTGTTCTTCTATTTAAATCCCATTTTTTTCCTTCTAAAGTGGTCTTCGTATTTTTAACGGTATTCAAAGCCATTTCTACCAATTGATTCTGTCTGTAGTCTTCAAAAATGGTAATAATACTATCGGTGTTTTTATCAACTAATACTTTAAAATTATTACTAGAAATACTATCTGCTTTTATTTCAGGAGTATCTTTTTTTGGAGCCTCTTTTTTAGTGTCTCTTTTGATGTAAAGATTTGCAGCGCCTGTTCTTTTATAAATATTCTCCCCAAAGTTGGTAAATATTTTTTTATGTGAAGTATGTATGGAATCAATAGCGTAATCTAATTCGCTCACTCTTAGCATTTTGTAAGAGTTTTTAATGTCCCCTTTATCTAAATCAACATCATTAAGTTTTGATAAGTCCATAAACATGGTATAGCGATCAAAATATGCTTTAGCATGCGGATAGTTATCACGTTTATCTCTACTTTCAGCCTTTAAATCTTCGTAATAATTTCCATCTTTTAATACAAGCTGAAGAATATTAGAATTTTCGCTACTTACTAATTCCCCTTCAACAGATTTTATAACCTTATTATTAAGTCCTCCATCTGCTAATTGATGAATAATTACATTGTCTAGTAGGTTGTCGTTATTTCCATGCTTCTTTTCAACCTTCATGCTAACATCTTCCCCTACATTACTAAATACCCCTTCGGTAATAGCCATTGCAGGTTTCATTTGTCCGATATTTCTTCTTAAGTTATACGATTTATATTCGGCAGCAGGAATAACATTATTAGCAAAAAAGAAGGTACCGATACTCAGAAAAGTAATAAAAATAATAAGTCCCCGCATGGCTCGATATAAAGAAATACCAGAGGCTTTCATTGCCGCAAATTCATAGTTTTCTGCTAAAGAACCAAAGGTCATAATAGACGCCAATAGTACTGTTAGCGGAAGAACATTTGGAACAAGGTTAGGGGAGTAGTAAAACAGAAATTTCCCTACAATAATTAGGTCGATATCTTTACCTGCAAATTCATCTATGAAAAACCATATTGCTTGAAAGATAAATATAAACATCAGAATCACAAACGAACTGATGAAATTATATAAAAACCTTGATAGAATGTATCTGTCTAAAATTTTCAATGTACTAGTTTGTTATGATGTAATACCCTAATTCGTCGTATTTTGCTTTATTAAAAGTAAATAAAGACTTCGAAATTGGTTCGTTTGTTTTGAAGGAATTTACGGTAATTGTAGTTTTGGTACCGTTGCTGCCAACTTCAATCAAATCATAGATATGCTTTGTTTGCGCGTCGATTCCTAAAAGGATTTGCTTTATTTCTGAATTGCTATCAATAGGCGTTAATTCTACATATTGAATGTTTCTTCCTTTTACGTTTTTTAGAATATCCCATTTATAATTATAACCTTCTTTGTAAAAAGTAAGCATTTTAGATGGTGTTATAGCGCCTTCTCCTTCTTCTTGACTAGCTTCAATAACTACTTCTTCATTTTCAGGAATAATAGTATATGTTTTACTTCCGTCAAATATTTTGGTAGCTCCTAAGTAATTAAATACATACTTATCTCCTTGGATAGTAACATCTCCTTTTGTTTCCTGGTGAATACTTTCTGCAGTGTTGTCTAAAGCATATTTAAATTCGATAAATATATTATCATAGCTTTTAACTTTAGCATATACTTCATCTAGAAGGTTTTTTGCTTTTGCATCATTTTGTGCATTTGTATTAAATGATATTAGAGCTATTGCTATAAAAAAGAATATTTTTTTCATGTTTTTGTATACTTATTTTTCTATTCTATTTATAAATTGAAAAGGAATAGAATGTTTTGTGTTAAAATAATTTATTCGTTATTCAATAATTGATCGAGTGCTACCATATCTGGAACAAGTACTTGTCTAGCCTTACTTCCTTCAAAAGGTCCAACAATACCAGCGGCTTCTAGCTGATCTATAATTCTTCCAGCCCTATTATAACCTAGTTTTAATTTACGTTGTAATAGGGAAGCAGAACCTTGTTGAGCAATAACAATTACTTCGGCTGCTTCTCTAAATAGAGCATCTCGTTCTGAGATATCTATATCAAGTCCTGTGCCAGACTCTTCTCCTACATATTCTGGCAGTAAATGAGCATCTGGATATGCACGTTGTCCACCAATAAAGTCAGTTATTTTATCTACTTCTGGTGTATCTACAAAGGCACATTGCAAACGGGTAAGGTCATTTCCTTGTGTATAAAGCATGTCTCCACGTCCAATTAATTGGTCGGCTCCTGGAGAATCTAAAATTGTTCTTGAGTCAATTTTTGAAGTCACTCTAAAAGCTACTCGCGCAGGGAAATTTGCTTTAATAATACCAGTAATTACGTTTACAGAAGGACGTTGAGTAGCAACAATTAAATGAATTCCAATAGCACGAGCCAATTGAGCTAAACGAGCAATAGGGGTTTCTACCTCTTTTCCAGCCGTCATAATTAAATCGGCAAACTCATCAATAACCAATACAATATATGGGAGGAATTGGTGACCGTCATTAGGATTTAACTTACGAGCTTTAAATTTTGTGTTGTATTCTTTTATGTTTCTCACCATGGCATTTTTCAACATCTCATAGCGATTATCCATTTCTATACAAAGCGAATTTAAAGTATTTATAACTTTAGTATTGTCGGTTATTATAGCTTCTTCACTATCTGGAAGCTTGGCTAAAAAATGACGTTCTATTTTATTAAACAGAGTAAGCTCTACTTTTTTAGGGTCAACCAATACAAATTTTACTTCCGCAGGATGTTTTTTGTATAATAATGAAGTTAATATAGCATTTAATCCAACAGATTTTCCTTGTCCTGTTGCTCCTGCCATCAATAAGTGAGGCATTTTAGCAAGGTCAACAACAAAAGTTTCATTACTAATGGTTTTACCAAAAGCAATAGGTAATTCCATTTCGGCAGCTTGGAATTTCTTGGAAGCTATTACCGAACGCATAGAAACAATGGTAGAATTTTTATTAGGAACTTCAATACCAATAGTACCTTTTCCAGGAATAGGAGCGATGATTCTAATTCCTAAAGCCGCTAAAGAAAGTGCAATGTCGTCCTCCAAATTCTTAATTTTTGAAATACGCACCCCCGCCGCTGGAACAATTTCATAAAGTGTTACAGTAGGGCCAATAGTGGCTTTTATTTGAGAAATTTCAATTTTGTAGTTTTTAAGAGTGTCTACAATTTTATTTTTATTTTCTTCTAGTTCTTCCTGATTAATAGTGATACTTCCAGAACCATAGTCGTTTAAAAGTTCTAGGGTAGGGAACTTATAATTGCTTAAAGCTAATTTCGGGTCGAATTCCCCAAAATCTTTAACCAGTTTTTCAGAAAGATTATCAATTTCTTCTTTCTCTTCTTCAACTGTTTCTACTTCTATTTTAAGTTCATCATTTTCATTATTTGAAGAAGGTGCTTGAGTTTTTAATGTTGGAGGAGCAAGCTCTTCCTCTTCTTCGGCTAGTTTAATTTCGAAGGAATTTTCAATATCTACATCAGAAGTAGTATCGGGTTCTGAGGAATTTGAAACAGTTTTAGGTTCTTGAGTGGAAGAAGTTTCTGTATAAGAAGTTGCTGTTTCAGGTTCATTACCTTCAGCCTTTACTTTATTTGATTTAAAAGCAGCTTTAAACTCTTCTTGAGTAGTATAAAATAAAGCTTTTATCTTTTGTGGAGTTACCCCAAGCCTAGTAACAGCATAGGTTATAAAAATAAAAAACAATAATAATGCAACTCCAATTTTCCCGATGTAAGCACGAAGGAAATCATTCATTTCAAACCCAACAACACCGCCAAGCAAAGGGGCACTTTCAGAAAAGAATCCAAAAAATATAGCTAACCAAGTACTTACAATAATTCCCCAAAACCACCTATTAGTCAGTAATTTAAGTTTGTAATTTAGAAACAGATAAAGACCTGTTTGAAAAAGTAAAATAGGAAATATAAATGCAGCAATTCCAAAACCTTTATAAATAAATAAATGGCTTACAGAAGCCCCAAATTTATTAAGCCAGTTTTTAGCCTCTGCTTGTCGGTTTCCAAACTCTTTAAGTAAACTTTGATCTTCTTGCCAAGTAGAAAAATACGAGATAAATGCAATAACGCAAGCCACACTTAAAAGCATCAAGAGGCTTCCAAAAATAATTTTTTGTTGATTGGATACCTTAAAAGATGGAATTTTTTTTGAGGAAGTTTTAGTACTCGTTTTAGTCTTTTTCTTGGCCATTGGCTACATTAAGTTTTGTCGCAAAAATACTAATTACAAACGTACAGTTTCTAATTATATTTTTAAAATATTTTAGGAATGTAGATTATAGCCCCAATTATTATAGCTGTAATAGCTGAAATCCAAACTGCGCCAGCAGCAATATCTTTAATAAATCCTATTTTATAATGATGCTCGGGATGTATAAAATCTGCTATTTTTTCTACAGCAGTATTCAAACCTTCAATACTCATTATTAAAGCAATTGTAAGAATTTGTAAGATCCATTCAGTAGGAGAAATTTGATAGTAAAAACCAGCAATTGTAGCAATTAGGGCAATGGAAGCCTGCGTTTGAATACTGGCTTCAGTTTTTAATAAAAGGTACGCTCCTTTACAAGCGTACCTAATACTGTGTAATCTATTTTTTATAAAATTGTTCAAGCTTTTAAAGCATTTAATGCAGCTTCATAGTTAGGTTCGTCTACAGTTTCAGCTATTTGTTCTGAATAAATAACTTCTCCATTTTCATTTAAAACAATAACAACCCTACTTAAAAGCCCTTCTAAAGGACCATCTGTAAAGTCTAAACCGTAGTCTTTACCAAATTTATGATTTTTAAAATCTGATAGAGAAATTACGTTTTCCAAACCTTCTGCCCCGCAAAAACGAGCCATTGCAAAAGGTAAGTCTCTTGAAATACATAATACTTTTGTGTTTTCTAATGCAGAAACTTCTTTATTAAACGCACGTACACTGGCTGCACAGGTTCCTGTATCTACACTTGGAAAGATATTTAATACTACTTTAGAACCTTTAAAATCTGCTAAAGAAGTAGTAGAAAGATCTGTTTTTACAAGATTAAAATCGGGTGCCTTGTTTCCAGTTTTAGGAAGCTCTCCTGATGTGTGAATTTGATTTCCTTTTAATGTTACTGTTGCCATTTTATTTGTCTTGAATTTTTATGTTTAAAGAAAAATAGTTGATTTTTCTAAATTTAAAGGTATTAATAAATGCTGGTATTAGAAACAAAAAAGGCTGTCTTTTCAGACAACCTTTTTTGTTTCTTTTTCTAATTTTTTCCCATCTGAGGAATTCAATTCTATTTATCAATAGAACCTAAAACTCTCTTCATAAAGGCATTTACAGCCTCTTTTTGGTTCATTCCGTCTTCTTTTACCATTTTATTGACCTCCAAAGCGCCATACATATTGGAAATAAGTTCTCCAATAACGTCCAACTCTTCGTCTTTTAATGAAGGGACTTCTGTAATAGCTTCCAAAGTTTCAATGGCCTCAATTACATAATCCTCATCGTTGGCTTCAATAAAATTGGAAAGCTGTTTAATTACTGGTAGCTTCATCAATAAAATCTTTTAAGACGTCTGTTTTATTTGTCTGAATTTGGTTGCTCACTTTTCCACCTTTAAAAGCAGCAAAGGTAGGTAAGTTGTCTACACTTGCTAACTTTCTAGATTCAGGAAATTTTTCAGCATCAACAATAACAAAAGTTGCATTTGCTGCTTCTTGAGAAAACTTCTTGAATTTAGGTTTCATGATTCGGCAATTGCCACACCATCCAGCAGAATACTGTACAAGTACGGTATCGTTTTCTGCAACTAAATCAGCTAAATTATCTTTTTCTAATTCTACTAACATCGTATTTTTAGTTTGAACTTAAGTAAGCTGCAACCCCTTTTCTGTCGGCGTTCATAGCCTCTTTACCTTCTTCCCAGTTTGCAGGACAAACTTCTCCGTTTTTCTGAACGTGCGCATATGCGTCTATTAAACGTAAATATTCGTTTACATTTCTTCCTACAGGCATATCGTTTACACTTTCGTGGAATACTTTACCATCTTCGTCGATTAAGAAAGTAGCTCTAAAAGTTACATTATCTCCTTCGTAAACATAAGAATCTGTTTCTTCGTTATACGTTTCAGAAGATAAATCTAAAATACGTAACATATTTGCTAAGTTTCTGTTGCTATCTGCTAATAGAGGGTAAGTAACTCCTTCAATTCCTCCGTTGTCTTTTGCTGTATTTAACCATGCAAAGTGTACTTCAGGAGTATCACAAGAAGCACCAATTACAAGGGTGTTTCTTTTTTCAAATTCTCCTAAAGCTGATTGGAATGCATGTAATTCTGTAGGGCAAACAAATGTAAAATCCTTTGGATACCAAAAAAGGATTACTTTTTTCTTGTTTTTGATTGCTTCTTCTAAAACATTCAATTTAAAAGTGTCTCCCATTTCGTTCATAGCATCTACTGCTATGTTTGGAAATTTTTTACCTACTAATGCCATATTTATTACTTTTTATTTGTGTTAAACTTTCAATGCAAATTTAAAAAGTAATAGAGAGGAAACCATATTTTTTGAATTATATTAACTTATTAAAAAATAGAGTTTACTTATACTAGTGCGGAATAGGTATTATTTTTATTGATGATGTAATTTTCGACCTCTTTAATTAAGGAATACTCAATAGAGTGCTTGAAAAATTATGATATTATTTTTTTTCTGTATGCTGTTTTATTTTAATATTTAAAGCAGCATACAGTAATGTTACAAACGGACTCAAATAATTAAAGAAAGCATAGCCAATGTAGGCAGTAGTATCTACTCCAAGTACGCCACTTTGGTAGGCACCACAGGTGTTCCAAGGAACTAAAACAGAGGTAACAGTTCCAGAATCTTCTAATGTTCTACTTAAATTTTCTGGAGCTAATCCTTTGTCTTTATATGCTTGCGCATACATTTTTCCAGGTACTACAATTGCCAAATATTGATCGGATGCTGTTACATTTAAAGCTAAACAGCTGGCAACAGTACTGGCAAACAAACCAAAAACAGAATCAAAAGCTGTAAGTAACGCTTTACTTATTCTAGCTAAAGCACCAATAGCATCCATAATACCACCAAAAACCATGGCACATATAATTAGCCAAATAGTGCCTAACATTCCTGCCATTCCTCCAGAAGAGAAAAGATCGTTTAGCTTTTCATTGGTAGTTTCTATAGAAGTATCTACTGTAATAGCATTCATAACTCCTTTATAACCCGAGATAAAAGTAAGCTTATCTGCCCCTGTAATAGATTTTACTATTTCAGGCTGAAAAATTAATGCAAAAATTCCTCCTAAAAGTGTTCCTATAAGTAAAGCCAAAAGAGGCGGCGCTTTTTTTACAATTAAGAAAATAACAACCACAGGAACTAAAAATAACCAAGGCGAAATATTGAAAGATGCATCTATAGATGAAAGTAAGGAAGCAGTATCTGGTACCTTTGTAGTGTCTAAATTAAGACCGATAATAGTAAATATAATGAGGGTTACTACAACCGTAGGAACGGTAGTTAACGCCATATATCTAATATGTGTAAAAAGATCGGTTCCAGCCATAGCAGGGGCTAGGTTGGTGGTATCGCTTAGGGGAGACATTTTATCTCCAAAATAAGCTCCAGAAATTACAGCACCAGCCGTCATTCCAGGAGAAATGCCCAAAGCACCTCCAATACCAACTAAGGCAATACCTACAGTTGCTGAAGTTGTCCAGCTACTTCCTGTAGCTACCGAAATGATGGCACAAATAACAACACATGCAGCTAAAAAGAAAGTCGGATTTAAAATCTGTAATCCATAATAAATCATGGAAGGAATAACACCGCTTATAAGCCATGTTCCAGCTAAAGCTCCTACAAAAAGTAATATTAGAATGGCACCAGCAGTAGATTTAATGTTGTTAGCAACTTCATCCAGCATTTTTTCATAAGTAACTTTATTAAAAATACCTACAATTGCAGCTACAGCACCACCTATTAATAAAATAAATTGATTGGAGCCACTAAGCGCATCATCTCCAAAAACAAATACATTAAATGCTAATAAACCTACTAAAACTACAACTGGGATAAGAGCCTCCCAAATACTAAGCTCTCTATTCTGAATTACTTTTTCGTCTTTCATTAAAAATATTTGATCCCTCAGAGAGGGTTTAATTATCCGATTTTAAGTGTAAAATTGAATTATTACGATTGATAAATAATCTTTAGATACGCTAAAGATAGTTTAGGATGTAATGTTACAATATTACTAAGTTTTTTGCAAATACAATTGTTTGAATAAGTAGATGTAATGAAAATATGTTATTTTTATAGAAACTAAAATTCTTATTTATGTATCAAAAATTATTAATTCTTATAATTTTCTTTAGTAGTACATGTTTAGGTTTTTCACAAGAAAAAAGTACTGATGAATTAACAGAGCTTGTGGAATGGGTATATAATGTCGATGAAGGAATAAAATTAGGAGAGAAGGCCGATAAAGACGTGATTATTTATTTTGGAATGAAAAAATGTGTCCCTTGCAGATTTATTAAAAAGTATGCTTTTGTAACAGAAGAATTTAAAGAATACTCCAAGAAGTTTGTTATGGTTAAAATTTATGATGATTTGGATAAAGAGAATACTGAGAATCAGGAATATGTAAAGAAGTATCGTGAGATTTATGGGATAGAGTCAGTTCCGACAATGGTTTTATTAAAAAGAAATGGAGAGCAAGATAGTTTTTTTACCTATGTAAGAAAGCCTGATGATTTAATAAATCAAATTGAAGAATATTATAATTAAAAGACAATAGTATTTGGGCTAAGGTTTAAGTCCGTCTGCCTGCGTTAGTCCATCAAGTGTTGAAGTGCTTAAATCTCGATTATCGAGTAATATAAAACTGCAGCCCTAATATAAATTAGGATACTGCAGTTTTAAAAATACCTAAACCTAATTGTCAGTTTTAGTTAAGTATCTCTAGCTCTTTCATACACGTTTTCATCATTTCGTAGGTACGTTTAATATCGTTATCCAATCCAATAGAAAAACGAATTAATCCGTTTGATAATCCCATTTCTTTTTGTTCTTCTAGTGGAATTTCAGAAGAAGTAGAACTTCCCGGTGCACTAAATAATGTTTTGTAAAATCCTAAGCTAACTGCTAAATAACCAAGATTATTTTCTTGCATTTTTTCCATAAAAGCATTGGCTTTGTCAATAGAACCTACATCTATAGTAAGCATCCCGCCAAAACCATATTCTTCATTCATTTGTGCTTTTATAACTTCGTGTCCAGTATGCGATTTTAATCCAGGGTACACCACTTTTAATCCGTCTTTTTCAAAACTTTCAGCTAAATAAAGTGCATTATCACTATGTTTTTTTATTCTAATGTGTAGCGTACGCATATTCTTTAAAATGGAAGCTGCTCTTAGGCTATCCATAGTGCTTCCTAAAAGCATTCCAGCACCGTCGTTTACATCTTTTAAACTCAAACAAAAATCGGCACTTCCACAAACAACACCTCCAACAGCATCACTACTACCGTTGATAAATTTTGTAAGACTATGAATAACAATATCGGCACCTAATTTTGTTGGAGCAACTGTGAGCGGAGAGAACGTATTATCTACCACCAACGGAATATTATGCTTTTTAGCAATAGCTGCCAGGCCTTTTATATCTGCAATTTCTAATAGCGGATTGCTAATGGTTTCACAGTATATCATTTTTGTATTTTCTGTAATAGCCGCTTCAACTATTTCAAGATTAGTGGTATCTACAAACGAGGTTGAAATATTAAATTTTGGAAGGAAATTTTTCATAAAAGCGTAGGTTCCTCCGTAAATTGTTCGGCTAGAAACAATATGGTCGTTTGTATTGCACAACTGCATAATTACGGCTGTAATAGCGCCCATTCCAGATGCTGTAACATTTGCTGTTTCAGTTCCTTCTAGTGCAGCTAAGGCTTCACCTAAATATAAATTTGAAGGAGAAGAATGTCTACTATATAAATAGCAACCTTCGGTATTTCCTTCAAAAGTATCAAACATTGTTTTTGCTGATAAAAAAGTATAGGTGGAAGAATCAGAAATAGAAGGATTTACACCTCCAAATTCTCCAAAATATTGTAAGTCTTGAATAGCATCTGCCGGATTAAATTTCATAATAGGTAATTTATTTTATCATCAAAATAAGGTTTAATAAGAATAAAATTCAACTACTATTCATTTATTTAGATAATTATTCTTATAATTAATGTTATTTATGATAAAAAGTTTAATTTCACAGAAAGGAATTTATTTTTAATGAAAATTTTTCAGAATGATATTTGATACAGTTGATAAAATACTTTTAGAATTACTGCAAAAAGACGCTAAGCAAACTACCAAAGCCCTTTCTATGCAATTAAATCTTTCCAAAACAGCAGTTTATGAGCGGATTAAAAAACTTGAAAAGGAGGGAGTTATAAAAGGATATACTGCTATTTTAGATAAAAAGAAAATCAATAAGTCTTTTGTGGTATTTTGCCATGTTAGACTGGTGCAGCATACCAAAGAGCATATTGTTAGTTTTGAACAAGAAGTAAAAAAGTTACAGGAAGTTTTAGAATGCTATCATGTTAGTGGCGATTATGATTATATTTTAAAGGTGAATGTAGAAGGGATGGTTGCTTATCGTGAGTTTATGACTACAAAACTTACGTCTTTAAAACATATAGGAAGTACGCATAGTATTTTTATGATTGAGGAAGTTAAAAACACTACAGTTGTAAAACTATAATTTTCTTAGATAGCCACTTTTATTCCCCAGAGTCTGTCCTGAGTATCTTAAAGGGTTCTACGTTGAAATGCTTTGAAAGATTACTTCGAGCTAGTTTAGCTTATAATTGAATGGTATTGCCTAGACGGGCTATTTTATAGCCTTTTTGGAGCACCTCTTTTGTTTGTTTACTTTCTGGATTTAATAGGGGATTGGTATGATTGAAATGGATAAAATGAATTTTCTTTTTTTCTGATACCTTTAAATCAGAAAAAAGAGACATACTTTCTATTACAAAGGGGTGTGGGATTTCGGAAATATCACGATTGTTAATTTCTTCAGCATCAAAAAAAGTAGCATCTAAAAAGGCATAATCTACTTGTTTTACTTTTTCAATGATGCTTTCTTCCCATTTTTCCCATTTGTCAATATCAGGAATAAATAAAACCGATTTTTCTGGACCAATAATGGTGTAACCAACCGTTTCGGAATATTCGTCTCTATGCGGAACTTTAAAAGGTATAATTTTAAGATTTGATGTAATTTCTAAGGTGTCTTTGTGGTTTAATGCTTTTAAAGCTATGTTTTTATTATTGACTAATTGATCCCAAGGACCATTAGTTTCTATAAACAACTTGAATTTTGGCATTACATAAACAGGTACATCGGAAGCGTTCATAGCTTCTTTTCCTAGAAACATCAAACCGCTGTAATGACCAATATGAGCATGGGTTAAGAAAATTCCATCAGGAAGTTCGCCAACTGTTTGAGCGTAATTTTTTAGATATTTTGTTTGTGTTATAATATCTGGGGAGGCTTCAAAAAGAAAAGTTTTATTATTTTCTTGATCGTAAATCCCCAACGAAGTTATTTTTCTGTTCCGATCTGGATTTTTAAATAAATTCTCACAACATTTTTTAGTACAACCAATTTGTGGAGACCCTGCATCCTGAACATTTCCTAAAACAATAAGAGAAACTTTTCCAGATATTTCTGGAATTCCAACAATACTTTTAGTATCTGCAGGGAACTCTTGTTTTTTTGTCTGACATGCAAACAAGCAAATAGATAAAAGTAATAGGAGAAGCTGTTTCATTAAGATGATGTTTCTTTAATTATTTATATTTAAATACTTTAATGTCCGAGTAAAAATACAAGACCACTTCGCTATAAGAACAAAGACTAAATATTAACTATCAAAAAATAAGCACTTTTAAAGAAACAACATTGCTAAAATCCTCTTTTTATTAATAGCAAGAAGTCTATTTTAAAACCTCATTTTGGACCTTGATATAAGTGGAGTTTAATAAATTCCGTAAACTTTTATCGGACAACAATAATTTAAATATAGTAAAATAGCTGATATTTTTTTAAAAAGTGAAATATTGGAATTTATCATCTAATTTATTTTTAGCTTAAAAATGGATTTTTTGTTAGATAAAAACATAATTCAAATTTTAAAAAGATACATAGTTGCCTTCCCGTAAAACATTTGTATTTTTGTTAGTCGATAAACAAAAGTTATACAAAAAACATTCTATGAACTCATATGATGTAGCCGTTATAGGCTCAGGACCCGGAGGTTATGTTGCAGCAATTCGTTGCGCACAATTGGGAATGAAAACAGCTATTATAGAAAAGTACAATACTTTAGGAGGAACTTGCCTTAACGTAGGTTGTATTCCTTCAAAAGCACTTTTAGATTCTTCTCACCATTATGACGATGCTATTAGTCATTTTAAAGAACACGGAATTGAAATTCCAGGGGAGGTAAAAGTTAATCTAGAGCAGATGATAGCTCGTAAGCAAGGAGTAGTAGACCAGACTACAAGCGGGATAGATTTCTTGATGAACAAAAATAAAATTGATGTTTACCACGGAATCGGAAGCTTTAAAGACGCTACTCATATTGAAATAAAAGGAGAAAAGAACGAAGAAATCGAAGCAAAGAAAACAATTATTGCTACGGGTTCTAAGCCATCTAGTCTTCCTTTTATTGAAATAGATAAAGAAAGAGTTATAACTTCTACAGAAGCATTAAAATTAAAAGAAATTCCTAAGCATCTTATTATTATTGGTGGCGGTGTAATTGGTTTAGAACTAGGTCAAGTATACAGTCGTTTAGGAGCGGATGTTTCTGTAATAGAATATATGGATAGAATTATTCCTACAATGGATGCTGGACTTTCTAAAGAGTTACAACGTTCTTTAAAGAAAAAAGGTATTAAATTCTTCACCTCTCATAAAGTAAAAGAAGTTACCAGAAAAGGAGAGCAAGTAGTTGTAAAAGCAGATGATAAGAAAGGGAAAGAGGTTTCTTTTGAAGGAGATTACTGCTTAGTTTCTGTAGGAAGACGTCCTTATACTGATGGATTAAATGCTGATAAAGCAGGCGTTAAATTAAACGATAGAGGACAAGTGGAAGTTAACGACCATTTGCAAACAAATGTTGAAAATATTTATGCAATTGGAGATGTAATTAAAGGAGCAATGTTGGCTCATAAAGCCGAAGAAGAAGGGGTTTTAGTGGCAGAAAGTATTGCAGGGCAAAAACCTCATATTGATTATAATTTAATTCCTGGAGTGGTTTATACATGGCCAGAAGTTGCTGCTGTTGGTAAAACAGAAGAGCAATTAAAAGAAGCCGGTGTAAAATACAAAGCAGGACAATTTCCAATGCGTGCTTTAGGAAGAGCTCGTGCAAGTATGGATATTGATGGATTTGTTAAAATCCTTGCAGATGCGGAAACAGATGAAGTTTTAGGAGTTCATATGATTGGTGCTCGTACGGCAGATTTAATTGCAGAGGCAGTTACTGCTATGGAATTTAGAGCTAGCGCTGAAGATATTTCACGTATGAGTCATGCACACCCTACGTATGCTGAAGCGGTAAAAGAAGCCGCTCTGGCTGCAACAGAAGATAGAGCTTTACACGTATAGTTGTAATAATATAACAGCAAGAGGCTGTCTAAAAAAGTATATAAACTCTAAATGCTTTCCTGAGCTTGTCGAAGGATTCTTTTGAGTGCTAGTTGTTTTAAACTTCGACAAGCTCAGTTTGACAACGAACAAGCTCAGTTTGACAACTATAAATTACTTTTTAGACAGCTTTTTGTTAATTAACTACTTCGAGGCAAGACCACTAGATATTCAAAGGAAATTAATTCAACTCATTTCGATGTAGAATCCTTCGGGGAATTAAACCCTCTAAGAGGGTTTAAAAACTAAGCTTTATGGATTTCAATGGTATAACTAGCCTTAAACTCTTTTTTTGGTGCTAAGCTAATAATACCTTCTTTTTGCTTCAAATTGCCATTTGTGTCTTCATGATCCGTAATTCCAAGCCAAGGTTCTATACATACAAAATTCCCATTGGGCTTCGCCCAAATTCCTACATAATCAAAATCAGAAAAAGAAACTGTAAGTACTTTCCCTTTAACTTGATGCGCTAAGCTAATTTTTTTAGACCTTAAATCTTTATATATGAGCGCGTCCTCTGTAAAAAGTTTATGGGAGAGCGGTAATAAATTTGTATGTATTAAGCTAGTAGCTGTTTTTCCATTTTGTAAACCATTATTATTAATTAAATGGCGAGAACTATTCTCTATTTTTTCGAATTGCAACACATAATCTTCATATTTTTCATCTTCTTGGAGCGGACATTTAAATGCAGGATGTCCTCCTAAAGAAAACAACATATTATTAGTTCCATGGTTTACTACTTTATGAGAGACGTTTAGATTTTTATCATCTAAAGAAAAACTTATAGAGAACTCAAATTTAAAAGGATAGTTTTTAAGGGTCTCTTGGTTATAAGTATACTCAAATGTAACACTATCTTCTTTATGATAAATAATATGTAGGGCGTTATTGTGCCTAATAAATCCATGTTTTGGAACACTATACTCTTTTCCTTCATAATAAAAAACAGCGTCTTTTAAAGCACCAATTATTGGAAAAAGTACTGGAGCAGAACTTCCCCAAATATCGGGGTTAGCTTGCCATATAAATTCCGGATTTTCATTGTTTTTAATACTGCAAAGCTCAGCGCCAGTTTTTGTGATTTCAATTTGAAGAAACTTGTTTTTTATAGCTACTTTTTCAGAATTTTTCATTGTAATACTGCAAATAATATTTTCTTCTTAAAAGTACAAATTCTAATTCACTATCTTAAAAAAGATTATTACCTTGTTATGAATATTGATCCTATAACTATTTTGTTTGATGAAAAAAATAATTGCATTTGCTGGAAGTAATTCTTCAAATTCTATTAATTATGAACTCGTAAAATATACAGTTTCTTTGATAGACGACCATGACATACAATTATTGAATATGGCTAATATGCCCTTTCCAATGTTTAGTGAAGACGATGAACGTGAGTTTGGTTATAAAAACTCATTAATAGAATTGAAGGAAGATATTTTGGAATCTGATGGCGTAATTATTAGTGTAAATGAACATAATAGTAATGTGTCGTCTTATTTTAAAAATCTAATCGATTGGCTTTCGCGTGTGGAGCGTAAATTTCTACTAGATAAACCAGTTTTTTTAATGGGGACATCACCAGGAACAAGGGGAGCTATCTCTGCAATAACAAATACAGAACAAACCTTACCAAGGTTTGGTGCAAAGATTGACAATGTGTTTTCTTTACCTCTTTTTAGTGAGAATTTTTCTATAAAGAAAGGAGTTATTATTAACGATGAATTAAAGCAAAAGCACTTAGAACACTTAAATAATTTTCTTAGTAAATTACCATAGCCTTATAACTAGTTCACTAGGGATTTAAGAGAAATTTGAGAACTTCCGACTTAATCTATATTCTCTTCTCTTTATTCTTGTTCACCCTTTTTCTTCCGACTTTTTCTTCTTCAATCTTTCAATATAAAGCAAAGTGTTCAGTAGGCAGTTTTTTCTTTATAACTTCTGATTTGAAGAGGTAAAGAGGCAAAGTTTTAAATTTGTGAATGTTCTAATTTGAAAATGTGGAAATGAAAAGAAGACCGAAGATTATGGTAAACTAAAGATTTTCAAAAGAATAAGGATACAAAATATATTTTCTCTACCTATTGAAAGTCTAACATAGTAATTCCAGTCTCAAGTGTATTTTATAGAAAAGTCTTCACATAAAAAATAAGAATTTCCACTAACAGAATCTCGTACTTATTTGACCTATTATTACAGTTTTATAATAATATAGCTATATCAACCCGAATCATATTTTTATATTTTTTATGGATAAATTTGTAATGAAGTAAAACAAATCAGTATAATTTTAAAACACTAAATAAGGATGCAAGAATTAGGTAGAAAGGGAACTGTAGTTTTTTATATTCATGCTATATTTCATTATAATTTTTTACTCCCTATAGGAAAATATGTCAATTGGAAATTAAAAAATGATTGGGATGACTACAACGAACTTTATCATGCTATACAGTATATTGAAAACATAAAAAAGCAAGAAAATATTTGGTTTGAAACGCACACAATGGAGAAAAACAATACTGTAATAGGCGTAGTATTAATTGTTGGAGGCGCTTTAGATCAAATAGAAGGAGAATTAATAAATTATCCAATTGATAAAACCCTACTTTTAAAGTATTTTCATGTGGTTGATAAAGGGAATGGTTACGGAACTTATTGGCTACATAATGTAATCCTACCTCTGTATAAGAATAGGGGGTTTGAATACCTTTTAGTAAGTAGTAGTCATCCCAAATCATTTAACTTTTATAGAAAATTGGGAAAAGAAGTAAAAACTGCGGTAAAAAAAAGTGATAATGGATTTTTTCAACGAATAGTGAAGTCATTTTGTATACTACTTAAATAAGGATTTTTTAATTGTAAAGAATGAAAGAAAATAAACATGAATTCAATAATTATAGAATAGCAGTACCAAGGAGCTATGAGGAGGTATTTACACATTTTTATTATGCTGAAAACAATTCGAATAAACGTATTACAAAAACATTATTACCATCGTATCAAACCATACTAATTTTCAATTTTAAAGAAAAGCCATCTTTCCGTACCCAACAAAACACACGGATTGAAGTTGATAAATTTCTTGTTATTGGTCCTGTAAAAAAGGCCTTTGATTACACACTCCCTCCAAATACAGAAATACTGATTGTTAACTTTAAAGATGATGCTTTTTATCGGTTTTTTAGGTATTCCGCTATTTCAGAACATTTACCTATCCAACCAGAAGCTATTGTACATGGGGACTGCTTCCATATTTTGTGGCATCAACTTAGTAAAATGGATGATATAAACGCCAGAGTTAATCACATTCTTAAATTCAGTGAACCTTATCTAATGAAACGAAATAAAATTGCTAAAGAATTAGCTAATTTTGAAAATCAATCTATAAGTTCAATAAAGTCAGTAGCCAAGGAATATGGGCAAACCCCACGTAATATACAACTACAACATAAAAAACACTTTGGTTATTCCGCCAAAGAATTGATACGCTATAAAAGGTTTTTAAAAGCCACTGAATTTATCCAAGGGGTAGCTTCCAATACTTCAAAAATTGATTGGTTTGAAATAGTTAATCAATGTGGTTATTATGACCAGAGTCAACTTATTCGTGATTTTAAATATTATATCCATCTTACCCCCACAGAATACATTAAATTTCAACAAGATATTTGCAATCCAATATCCTGATTTCGTTTTCCTACAATTCTAGCCTGTTGCTAGAATTTACATTTGCTTCATCAAATTATAAAATAAAAACAGATGAAACATTTGATTATTTATTGTCACCCAAATACCAAAAGTTTAAACAGTACATTAAAAGATTATGTTGTAGAATATCTTCAAGAAAACAATAACGAAGTATACGTTAGGGATTTGTATGCTTTAAATTTCAATCCAGTACTGTCATTTGATGATTTGGCTGGACAACTACAAGGAGTCGTAGCTGCTGATGTAAAGCAAGAACAAGATTTTATTACCTGGGCGGATTGTATTACCATTATTCACCCCATTTGGTGGACTGGTTTACCCGCTATCATGAAAGGGTATATTGACCGAGTTTTTAGCTATGGTTTTGCTTACCGTTATGATGCAGGCGTCCAAAAAGGGTTGCTAACTGGTAAGAAAGTAGTTATTATAAATACACACGGAAAGTCACATAGGGAATATCAAAGTTTAGGGATGGACAAAGCGCTCTCTTTAACATCTGACACCGGAATATACACTTATAGCGGCTTAGAAATTATAAAACATTTTTTCTTTGATCAAGCTGACAAGGTAACTACAGAGCGTGTAGCGATGTGGAAACAAGAAACTAAAAAGGCATTTTTATGATGGTATATGTTTTCAAAACTTCAGTAACTACCCAGAGATTAGTAAATCAATTAACACCAAACATTAACAAAATTTGTAAAAATGCTAAGTGGAATTTTGATTTAGAAGACTGTGACAACATTTTTCGGATGGAAACTATTCAACCAAAAGATGAAAATTTAATCCCGAAAATAATCTCGTTTTCATACAATTTTAGGTTCTAATGAGCCTTTACATTTGCTTCATCAAATTATTGAATATAAATTAATCTGTTATTTAATTGTTGCAAACGTTAATATCCTTAAAATCTAACAGATTTTATTAGAAATATTCATATTAAACACTAAATAATCTCTAACACTAATTTTTTAAAAAAAGCATTTATGGAAATCTTGATTCAAATTGAAGAACTAACAATGTTCTTTATGTCCATCTATTTATTTTCACTTTTAAATTTTAAATGGTGGTGGTTTCCTGCCTTATTAATGTTGCCAGATTTGGGAATGTTAGGGTACTTGGTTAACGATGCCTTTGGTGCAGTTACCTACAATTTAGTTCATTTTAGAGGGATCGCTGTACTGTTTATTACCTATGGATTAGTAAAAGGAAATCGAAAATTCATGCTCGTTGGGATTATTCTGTTTGC
The DNA here is from genome assembly GCF_056857615.1 of Galbibacter sp. L-19. Taxonomy (NCBI): domain Bacteria; kingdom Pseudomonadati; phylum Bacteroidota; class Flavobacteriia; order Flavobacteriales; family Flavobacteriaceae; genus Galbibacter; species Galbibacter sp. L-19. The sequence goes on along the minus strand of NZ_JBSXNL010000071.1, from coordinate 15,635 downwards.
TCATGCTACTATGGACAGAGCAATTGGAACAGGACTTAAATACCTTGATGGTTTTTGGCATACAACACTAAGTACAGAATCATTTTTATAATTAGAATCATAAAAGTATGGACGCTATATAGGGTTTATAAAAATTAAAGGATTTTAATATTTGACATATTCAAATAGATAATTCAAGAATTAAACTTGGGCAAATTAATCATGAGTCATGGATAAAACATTTTCTACTCTTTAATATAAAATCATGAACCTTTGAACTACATCATACAACAAATAGAAGTTTTAATTCATTTATTGCTATAAAAAAAAAGTATGATTTCTAGCTCTTTAGAATTAAAAAAAATGATACAAATACTCTTTACTATTTTAGTTAGTTTTATTAATATTAATACTGTTTTATCAAAGAATGCTAATTATGAAATATACGCTATAAAATTTGCAGAAGTAGGTTCCACACAACCATTATCCGGAATGGTTTTAAACGCTCCAGCGTCTGAACAATTGAAACCAATTTTTATGTATTGGCTACTTAAAGGTAATAATGGAAAAAACATAATAGTGGATACTGGGTTTTTGGGAGATATTGAACAAGTAAAAACATTTGGTATTATAAATTATGTTCGCCCAGATTTAATGCTTCAAGAGTTAGGTTTAAAAGCATCAGATATTACAGATATTATTGTAACGCATCCTCATTGGGGCCATGTAGGAGGAGTTAGCCTATATCCTAATGCAAATGTTTGGATTCAAAAAAAGGATTATTATTACTTTGTAACAGATGCTTGGCAAAAAAATGGCAGAGGAGGCTTTAATAAGGAAGATGTTCTAAAACTTATGAAGTTAAATATTGAAGGTAAATTATTTTTTATAGATGGAGATGATAAGGTTATCCTTCCAAATATTAAAGTTTTTACTGGATCCAGGCATACATTTGAATCACAATATGTGATGGTGGAAAATGATAAGAATAATATAATAATTGCTTCAGACAATGTGTTTACTTACTATAATTTAAATAATCTTATGTCTGCACCTAACCATGCTACCTTTGACATCATTGCATACGTGAAAGAAATGGAAAGAATGAAAACATTTGTAAAAGATATTTTATTTATTATACCAGGGCATGATGATTTATTTTTTTCTAAATTTCCTAAAATAAGTAATCATATTGTTAGAATTGATTGAAATTTTAAACAGTGTAACTATTAATATTTTTTGTGAGTTACCGATATATGTTTTTTTGTACCATCTTCAAACTTTATGAGTAGTCAATGAATGCTTCTAATGTCATTTTAATTTTCCTTGTTTTTTTCTTTTATGAATTAAAATTCCTCTGATAAAAAGCATACTTGTTTTGCACTCCTAGTTGATGTTAACTAAATGTTAATTAGAAACTTTCTGATTTTACCTTTTGTTGATATTCGAAGCTAGGGGTTTTTTCATCTTTCAAGCTCTTTATAATAAACGCATGAAGGTAAATGGAAAACCTAACGGAAAAAGATAAAAAGTGTATTCGGTACTTAGCCAATGAAATGTCTAAAGAAGACCGTTCTGTCTTTGAAATCGAACTATCCATTGATGATGAATTGAAATCATTATATAGTTATTATAAAAAAATTTGGATGTTTTATCCTAATAAAAGCTTAGAGTTACATCCAGAAATTAGTCAGCAAAAAATTCAAGGAAAGATTCGTGAGAAGGTATTTGTTAAACGAAACATCATCCTTGTTATTCTATTTATTTTTCTAATGCTATCGGGGGTTTCAGCTCTATTATTTTCAGATACTATTAAGTATACCAACGTAAAAATAGCAGATAAAGGAGAACGCTTACACTTTTATTTACCAGATAGTAGCAGCGTTATTTTAAATGCGGGTGCTACCTTAAAGTACAATCAGAAATTTTCAAATCCTAGATCGGTTTTTTTGAATGGGGAGGCCTTTTTTGAGGTCACCAAAGATAAGAATAATCCGTTCATCGTACACACTGCTGAAGTTGATGTAGAGGTTGTAGGTACTAGTTTTGGTGTGTTGGCTTCTGCTGAAAAGCAAACAATTTCCTTAGAAACTGGCAAAGTAAATGTATTACTCAAGCGGACTAAAGATAGGGTCAACTTGCTGCCCGAAGAACAATTAATCTGGAATGTATCTTCCAATGAGGTTATAAAAAGAAATTTTAAACCACAGAAGTTCTTAGCTTGGAAGGAAAATACATTGCTTTTAGATAATCTTCCCTTTTCAGAAGCAATTCATAAAATAAATGAATTCTATGGAGTTCATTTTTCTATTGATGAGGATCGATTAAAAACACAAAGAATAACAGGTGCCTTTAAGGATCAAAGTTTAGAAGATTTTATAGCTTCATTAGAATTTATAACAAATGTAAAAGTAATTAAGCATACTGCTAAAACATTCTCAATACAAGCTTCCGATGAAAATTAGATATAGTAAAGGAGTAGCCATAGATAATCAAACTCATGATCGTGAACATTTTTGTAAAATTTCTAAAGGAGAGTATGCTTCCTTAGAGGTTATATTCGATAAATATTATGATGATCTCTGCCGTTTTGGATTAAGCTATGAGAGTAATATAGCCATTGTTGAAGAGAAAATATCGGATGTTTTTATTCTACTATGGAATAAACGGAAACAACTAAAAAAAATTGAAAAACCAAAATCTTATATATATGTAATAGCAAAACACAGTCTTTTAAAGAAAACCAAAATTAGCCAATTGCACTACTCACTAGATGGAAGTTACAGTCAAGATGTTCCATTTTCCCCAAGTATAGAGGATGAAATGATAGATCAGGAACAAGAAGAAATTAACACACAATTAATCCAGTCTATTTTAGGGAGGATACCACAAAAATCTCGAAGAGTTTTCGAGTTAAGTAGGATAGATGGATTTAAATATAAGGATATTTCAGAAATATTAGACCTGTCTCCTCGTACAGTGGAAAATCATATTGCTTTAGCAATGAAACATATTCGCTTAGAACTAGAAGTATTGCGTAAGAAAAACAGAAAATAACTTCCGTTAAAACTACAAATTATCAATCTAAAATAATGAAAAACAAAATTTTACTTTTCTCTTTGTTGGTACTTTCCATAATGTATGGAGTTAAGGCAGGGAATAATAATCAGAATACTTTCAATAAGATTGAAATCTCTGAAAAAATTAATTTAAACCTTAAAAACTCTTCTATTGAAAGAGTATTTGAACTGATTGAAGCACAGTCTAAAAGACGATTTATTTACAGATCAGACCAGCATTTTCTTAAAGAAAATATCAGTATAAATATAAATAATGCTAATATAAAAGAAACCCTTACTGAACTTGAGAAACTCACAAGCTTAGAATTCAAAATAGCAGGAGATGGGATATTGGTTAAAGAAATAGTAAATACCAATAGCACCCAGCAACAACGTAAAATTAGTGGAACGATAAGAGACAATAGTGGGACACCAGTTCCAGGAGCTAATGTTTTTGTAGCTGGGACCAATATAGGTACTCCAACAGATTTTGATGGAAACTTCGTGTTAAATGTCCCTATAGATACCGAAACGATAAGCGTGACTTTTATGGGCTTTAAAAGAGCTGACATAGACATTGTCGGAAAAACAGAAATTTCAATTTCTTTAGAAGAAGACACTAATATGTTGGAACAAATTGTAGTCGTAGGATATGGAACGGAAAAGCGTGAAAATATTACAGCTGCTATTTCAACAGTAGATCCAGAAGAAATAAAGTCGTTACCAAAGGCGAATGTTGCAGAAATGCTTCAAGGGAGAATGCCTGGAGTACAAGTAATGAGCGATAACCGCCCAGGGGGAGGAACATCCATTCGTGTAAGAGGTTTTAGTACCATTAATAATAATGATCCTCTTGTGGTTATAGATGGGGTGCCTACTTCAAATGGGTTGAGTAGTATTAATCCACAGGATATTGAGAGCATACAGGTGCTTAAAGATGCAGCTTCTTCTTCTATTTATGGTTCTAGAGCAGCAAATGGAGTAGTGGTTATTACTACTAAAAAAGGAGCGAGAAAAGATTCTTTTGTTGTAAATTTTGATGGGTATGCTGGGCTTCAAACAGCTATTAACTTACCTAGAATGTTGAATGCGCAGCAATATGGAGATTTGTTATGGCAGGCATATAAAAATGACGGGCAAACTCCAGCGCATGATATTTATGGAAACAATCCTAATCAAGCGCAAATCCCTGAATGGCTTAATACAGAACAAACATTACCTAGCAGTGATGTGGATTGGGTAGCTGAAATTATGCAGCCAGCATTTATTCAAAACTACAATGTCTCAATTCAAAAGGGATCAGAAAAAGGACAACATTCATTTTCTCTTGGATACTATGATCAAGAAGGTGTTGTTAAACATACTGGTTTTTCAAGATATTCAGCTCGTTTTAATTCAAATTATAAGGTAACAGATTGGCTCACCATAGGAGAAAATTTCACAGGGTCTTATACAGAAGAAGTGTCTGTTGGAACGAATAGCTCTTTGGGAAGTATTATTTATGATTCTTTTCAATTTCCATCAATTGTTCCTGTAAAAGACTTAAATGGGGAGTTTGGAGGAAATCCAATAAATGATGTGGGAAACCCATTAGGGAATTTATATCGTGCTAAGGATAACAAGCGTAAAAATGTTCGCGCTTTTGGAAATGCTTTTGCTGCACTTAATTTTGGAGATTTCACCTTTAAATCATCCTTTGGTTTGGACTATAATAATTTTAATTACCGCGGTTTTTCGCCAGTTTATGATGAAATTCTATCTCAAAATACCATTAATAGTTTAAGTACTCAGAATAGTTATAATTATCAATTCACTTTCACGAACACATTAAATTATGCCAAGTCCTTTGGAAACCATAATCTGGATGTATTGTTAGGTCAAGAAGCAATTGAGTATTATAATGAAAACTTCTCTGCCTCAAGACAGAATTTTCTGTATGAAGATTTAAATTTTAGGTATTTGAGTTTTGGTACTGAAAATCAGTTAAATGCTGGTAATGCAGGTGAATGGAAACTTAATTCGTATTTCGGACGAGTAAATTATAATTTTGATGAAAAATACCTTCTCACCGCTACAGTTAGAAGAGACGGAACCTCCCGTTTAGCAAATAATAATTGGGGAACTTTTCCTGCATTCTCTGCAGGCTGGAGAGTAGATAAAGAAAATTTCTTCGATTTTGGAAATGGATTTACAAATATGATGATTCGTGCAAGTTGGGGACAAACAGGGAATCAACAAGTACCTTCTTACTCTACAGTGGATAGCTATAGCAATAATAACAATTATAGTGACTATGCTATCGATGGTGGACAGAATTCTGTGTCAACTGGGCTGGCACAAACAAGAGTTCCTAATGCAGATCTTCAATGGGAAACTACTACGCAGACTTCCCTGGGAGTAGATTTAGGTTTTTTCAATAATAAATTGAGTATAACTGCAGAAGTTTATAAAAAGGTAACAGACGACATTTTAGTATACAATGCAGTGCCATTAACCTTTGGAGGAACAAATGATGGACAGTGGATTAATGATGGGAGTATGGAGAATAAAGGGTATGAACTTAATTTTAAATTTAGAGACCAAAAAGGAGACTTTGGTTATGACTTAGGTTTAAATGTAACAGGTTATAAGAATGAATTAAAGGAACTTTATAGCGTAGCTTATTTAGGAATTCCAAGTTCTTCATTACACAGTGTAAACTTTGATCAGGAAATTTCAAGAAGTACAGTGGGGGAGCCAATAGCATCTTTTTTTGGTTATCAGGCAGCAGGTTTATTTAGAAGCCAACAAGAAGTAGATGCATACGGTTTACAGCCTGATGCACAACCTGGAGATATTAAGTTTGAAGATGTAAATAATGACGGTGTCATTGATGATAAAGACAGAACTTTTATTGGTTCTCCACACCCAGATGTAGTTATTGGTTTTAATGTGAATCTTAATTATAAAAATTTTGACTTAGGCATGTTCTTTAATGCAAGTATTGGGAATGACCTTTACAATCTTACCAAATACAAAACACAATTTTTTAATCAATCTGCCTATAACAAAGATTCTTCGTTACTTGGTGCATGGACACCAGCTAATCCTGATGCTGACATTCCAAGACTTAGCCTTGATGATCCAAATAATAATATACGTCCTTCTTCATATTATGTTGAAGATGGGTCTTATTTAAAACTCAATAACTTGCAAGTTGGTTATACCATTCCAGCATCCGTATTAGGAGATTTAAATCTAAGGGTTTATGCACAAGCTAGTAATGTCTTTACCATTACCGATTATAGTGGAATGACTCCAGAGATAGGACTTCAAAACTATTCAAGTAGTAGTAGGAATTTAGATATTGGTGTGGATCGTGGTATCTACCCACCATCCAGAACTTTTGTATTTGGATTTAACCTGAAATTTTAAAAAAAATAATGATGAAATTTAAAGCATATATAGCAAAAATTATGGTTGTTTCAACAATCGTAATAAGTAGTACTTCTTGTTCGAATGATTATTTAGAAGAAGTAACTTACGGGGAGGTTTCTCCAGATGAAATGACTAAGCCAGCAAATGTTGAACGCGCAATTATTTCAGCATATAGCGTTCTAAATGGGCAATTTGATGGAGCAAGTAATGCCTATAATTCTCCAGCGTCTAATTGGAGCTTTGGTGATGTGGTATCGGATGATGCCTACAAGGGAGGTGGTGGAACCGGGGATCAAAATAATATTCACCAAATGGAAATATTTAACACCTTACCTACCACTATTGATGTAGAACGTAAATGGATGGCATTATACGAAGGTGTTAAAAGAGTTAATGAAGCAATGCGTTTGCTGGCTGCTTCTGAAAATTTTGATACAAACTTAAAAGCACAAAGAAAAGCTGAATTGCAATTCTTACGGGGACATTTTTATTTTGAGTTGAAAAAAATATATAATCATATTCCCTATATTGATGAAACTGCTGAAACCGTAAATGATTATGCGAAATCAAACACAGAATTTACCTCTGAAGAGTTATGGGGGAAAATAGAAGCTGATTTTCAGGCGGCGTACAATGTGTTACCTGTTACTCAAGAAGATGCAGGGCGACCTACTAAAATTGCAGCGAAAGCATATTTAGCTAAAACATATCTATTTCAAGAAAAGTGGCAAATGGCATTTGATGCCACCACGGAAGTTGTTAATAGTAATTACGGGTTGATGGATGATTTTCAAGAACTATTTTTACCTGAGAACGATAACAATAAGGAAATAATTTTTGCAGTGCAACATTCTATAAATGATGGGCAACCAAGTAATTATAATGGAAGTATTGGTGATCGATTGTTAGCTCCCGGAGGGCCTTTTTATTCACAGTATGGTTTTCACAGACCTTCACAAAATCTGGTTAATGCCTATAAGGTAACAGCAAATGGACTTCCTGCCAACAGTAATGAAAATCTAAAAGAAACCGATCTTGTAGATCCAAGAATAGATATTACTATAGGTAGACCAGGAGTTCCTTATAAAGATTTAGGTGTTTTATACGAAGCTAATTGGGCAAGAGATTTGGCTACTTATGGAGAGTTTAGTCCGAAGAAAAGAATTGTTTCAGCCAATTCATCATTTCATTTAGAAGTATGGCCTTATGTTAGTGCTTTAAATTATTACATCCTAAGGTATGGGGAAGTTTTATTATGGAGAGCAGAAGCTGCGGTTGAGATTGGTCAGTTAGAAGTAGCACGTACATTAATCAATCAGATAAGAAATCGTGCAAAGAATACTGCATATGTTAAAACCCTAGATGGGAGTGCCAATGCTGCCAATTATAGTATTGAGTTGTATAATTCCGTATGGAGTAACCAGGAGCAAGCCAGAGAAGCAGTTCGTATGGAATCTAGATTAGAATTAGCCCTTGAAGGACATCGCTTTTTTAACTTAGTTAGATGGAAAAAGGCAGATGAGATTATCTCTAAATATCTTGAAGTAGAGAAAACTAGAAGAACCCATCTATCTAACGCCAGTTTTATAGAAGGGAAAAATGAATATTGGCCAATTCCACAAGCATATATTGATGGAGTAGATGCTGGTTTAGTAACCCAAAATAATGGGTATTAGTTTGATTTAATTATTGCAGGGGTGGTAACACTCCTGCAATTTTACTTTATCTATGTAGAAATTTGCTGCTTTATCAATAAAGAAATAATTATCAAAAACAAACCTGGAGCTAATCTTTGAGGTACTGATAGCCATATTTTCGGTATTTTAACTACCTTCTAAATCAAATATTGTAGATGTAATGTTCAATATCTTTTGTAACTAGGATTAATTTTAACTTGTTACAAGAATAACTATCTTTAATAAATTTCATTCAGGTTAGCGTATAGCTAGCACGGGAGTTTTAAACTGAAAGCAAAACAAAGCAATCAATTGGAACTGTTTTAAGGATGCCTACGTTTTGGAAATTCTATTAGTTTTTACCTGAACTTCGTTTTGAATGTTTGTTATTGCTTTTTAAATGGTTTTCAATACTCCTGAATCTGCTCTTAAAGAAGCTCCATTTGTAGCAATGGATAGAGGGCTTGCTAAATAAGCTACTAAACTTGCTATTTCGCTTGGATCAATGAATCGCTGCAATAAAATGTGTGGATTGGTCTGTTGTACAATTGCATTTTTCATTTGTTCTAATTCTAGGTTTTGTGTTTCTGCAATTTGCGCTACTGTTGCTGCAACGCCATCGGAATAGGTTGGTCCTCCCAAAATAGTATTGACCGTAATCTCCGTTCCTTTTGTTAATTTAGAAAGTCCATTTGCAATGGCAGCCATAGCCGCTTTTGACATTCCATAATGGATCATATTTTCAGGAACATTTACACCTGATTCGCTACTGATAAAAATGATTCGTCCCCAATTATTGTTTTGCATTTGCGGTAATAATTTTCGAGATAAACGAACAGCACTCATTACGTTTATCTCAAAATATCTGTACCAATCTTGATCGTTTATGTTTTTAAATTCTTCAATTTCAAAGATTCCGACATTGTTTATCAAAATAGCTATATCAGTTAATTGATTAAGTAAGTTTTCAACTTCTTCTTTCTTTGAAAAATCTGCTGAAATTGCCGAAACCTGAGTATTAGGAAATTGTTTTTGTAGTTTTTCTTTCGCCTGTTCTGTCTTTGATTTTTGTCGTCCATTAATTGTCACAGAAGCTCCCTCTTCTAATAATTGTTGTGCAATAGCAAAACCAATGCCTTGTGTTGAGCCACTAATAAATGCTCTTTTTCCTTTTAATTTTAAATCCATTTTATTTTTGTAATGATTATTAAATAAATAATTAAATTTTTTTAATTGATTAGCTGTAGTTGTAATTCAATTTGTTGTTTTAAAATTTCTTTATCCGGATAAATTCTTCGTAATGTATTAATTCCACACCAAAGGGTAATTAAATGCTTTCCTAAAGTAGGTGCTGGTATTTTTGATTTGATGTTTCCCTTTTTCTGTGCTGCAAGAATAGTTGTGGTGTAAAGTTTTTCAGTTTCTTTTAAAATTTCTATTGCTTCATTTTCTAGTTCTTCATCTATAAAAGTCATCTCAACTATTGTATTTGCAACAATACATCCTTTCAAGTGAGATTTTTTTGATGCAGTGGCCACACTTATGAAAAACGATTTAATTAATTCAATAGGAGTGTCGCTATTGGCTAGTTTGATTTTGAAACCTTCTAAATCTTCTTTGCGTTGTTGAAGCGATTTTTTGAAAAGCTCTTTTTTTCCTCCTTTAAAGGTGTTGTATAAACTACCTGCACCTGCACCTGTCGCAGTACTTAGATCCGACAAGGACGTGGCGTTATATCCTTTTTCCCAAAATAGTTCTTGTGCTTTGAGCACCATTTCCTTGTCTTTAAAGACTATTGGCCTTCCTTTCATTTATTTTTGTAATATTCGATACAAAAATAGAAAAAATAAAACTGAAACCAATGATTTCAGCTATTATTTGGGTCAATATTACCGTTAAGGGCGCTGGTTATGGCAAGTTCGGAATTTTGAAGTCGCTTTCTTGTTTGTCTGACGTAAATTTGTTTAGTGATAATTTCATAAATTTCGAGCACTTTTCCAGCATTTGCTATAAGCAATGTTACCTGCTGGCTTTTTAACTTATTTCGGATAATTTTAAGACTCGATTATCAACAAGTATTTCAGGGTCAATCTTTCTTTTCTTTTGTGTTATTTTTTCGTTTTCTATCTTCAAACTATTGATTTCGCTTATCATTTTTTTTAGATTAACGGAGCGGTTTATTTTGTCTATTAAATAGAAATCGTCTTGGTAAAAATCCTCCTCTTGAATAATTCCTTTTGTTAGACAATCTTTTACAATCTTCTTCATTAAGATATTCACCCCTTTGTTTTGTTTCCCCCCAAAATATTCAGCTACTAAAAATTCATATTTTGATTGAAACCACTTTGCGTGCTCTTCAGAAATCAAGACAATTCTATTATCAACTATTTTCAGCCCACTTAGAAACCATAAAATTTCTTTCCTCGTAATCTTTCCAATTTGAAATAAGTCTCTTAAAGTATAATCTATTCTATCGGCTGATAAATTGGGTAGGGGATATTCTAAAATCTGATAGTTTTCAATTTCAATGAATTTATTAATATCTAGTTGATATTTTTTGAGAACAGCGTTTAGTTCGTTATCTCTTAAGACTTCTTCAAACCTTTTTTCGTGATAATCTTCTTCTTCGATTTCCAATACGTAATCTATTAAATGAGAGAATGCTGTATGCGAAATATCGTGAATTAATCCAGCTATTTGCTCTTCACTACTGCCCCTTAATTTTTTTATGAGTAACATCACTCCGATTGAATGTTCAAATCTCGTATGGTTTATTTCCGGATTGACTAAAAAAATTGCTCCTCCTTGATGGATTCCCTTTAATCTTTGAAATACTCTTGTATTAATCAATTCTTCAATTACTCCTGTGATTTCAAATTCTCCGTAAATTTTATCTATGTATTTCATTTATATTTTAGCTTTCAGGTAATTTGTTGTATAAAATATAAAAATAATATTATCCCTGTCATTTATTAGGGATGACATAACATTTTTCATTCTTAGTAGACTCGTAGGGCAGACTGAATAAACAATTCTGGAGCAATGACAAAGTGTTCTTCTCCAGTTTAGTAGGAAAAGTTTACGCAATGGAAAGGAGAAATTTGGGATGGTGTCCAAGACTTATTTACGGAAGCGCTACCGTCTGAAAATGTAACTTTTCTCGGAATTTAGGAGAATGAGGTGCTTACGTTACTTAGTTTTATCATATGCAATAGAGAAGACCATTTTCTGTCTACTACTATGATTTTATATTATCAGTTTAATTAAAAACGATTTATATTCCAATGGTAATTTATTAGTTTGATTTATGACAGTTTGTTCCGACCATTCCACTATTAATTAAAATACACAGGCAAAAATTAGTACAATTAATGCCTGTGCAAATTCATTACTTTATTTTTTTGCGAAGGTGGTGTAGCCACCATCAACCAATAATTCTGTTCCCAAGATAAAACTTGCCTCATCTGAAGCTAAGAACAATACCGCCTTTGCAATTTCATGAGGATTCCCTAGTCTTTGTAGAGCTGTTGCCGAAGCCAAATGGCCTTTTGCTTCTTTAGTAGGAACTACACTGTCAAGACCTTCTGTTTGAACAGGGCCAGGACTCACAATATTTACCCTAATCTTTCTGTCAGCCAACTCGTTTGCTGCAATTTGGGCAATCTTATTAAGTGCCCCTTTAGTGGCAGCATAGACACTTGATCCCAAATTGGCTGCTGTTGCTACGGTTGATGATGTAAATAATATAGCTCCTCCGTCTTTAATGTGAGGAAGTAATTTTTGCAATGTAAAGAAACTTCCTTTTACATTGGTGTTGAATTGGGCATCAAAATCTTCTTCTGTTACTTGTTCAATGGAGTCGAATACAGCTGTTCCCGCGTTTATGAAAAGAACGTCTATTTTAATTCCACTTTCTGAAACTGCTTTTTCTAATACTGTAATCCCGGTTAAATTTGAAGTATCTGAAACTACTGTATTCAATCGTTGGCTGTTTATTTTTGCAGCTGCTTTTTGAAGATTTTCTGCACTTCTTCCTGTGATCCATACATTTGCACCTTTTTCTATAAAGGCTTTTGCCGTTGCAAACCCTATACCTGTACTTCCACCAGTAATTACTACATTTTTATTTTCGAAATTCATTTTATAATTATTTATAGTTTGGATACAAACTTAGAACAGTTTTATTTATTTTTGTTATTAAGTAACAAAAAGTAACAGTAACCTTAAAGTAACAAAGTAACTTATGATGGAGTGCGAAGAATTCAAACCAGATCAACATAAAAAAGAAATGATGGCCGTTCAAGACACTATGGATGTGCTACGGGGAAAGTGGAAAATAACGATCCTATCATCTATTTGTTTTTACAATAAAAGAAGATTCTCAGATATTCTAAACGATGTACATGGCATATCCAATAAAATGTTAAGTAAAGAGTTAAAGGAGCTTGAAATCAATCAGTTAATCACGCGTACAGTTATAGATACACATCCTGTAACTATTCATTACCAACTTACCGAGCACGGAAAAACATTACGAACAATTATAGATAATTTGACAGAATGGGGAAAAAGGCACAGAAGGAAAATAATTGGTAGCTAAGTTTTTTCCTCTAGACTATAATTATCTATGTTGTTTTTTTAGCTCATCCTCCATTTTAAGTGCAGGGTAGTTTATTCAGGTCAGCGTATAGCTAGCACTTGAACTTTAAACTGAGAATCTACTGTAATTATTGGTCTTCAATTGAATTCTCAAATAGTTGCAAACCTCTGTTGGAAAGCGAGTTCTTCATTCTTATAAAAACAGTAGGGTATAGGGCATATTTTATCGGTATCTTTATTTTAACCAAACTTCTATAAGCATAGTTTTTCTTAATTAATTCCTCAGGAAGCAGTGTAATTCCTAAACCATTTTCCACTGACCGAATAATGCTATCAAGTGAATCCATCTCCATAATCTTTAAATTTATCAGACCCATTTCAGTAAGTAACTCTTCTAAAAGGTTACGGTAGGAACATCCTTTACTGAAAACAATTAATTTAATAGGTTTATTACTTTTTTTTAAAAGATCAATACTGCCATATAATGGCGTAGAGACAATACACATCTTCTCCATAATAATAGGTTTCACTATTAGGTCTGAATGCTTCACCCTTCCTGCAACAAAGGCACCATCAAGTTTGAACGAAATCACTTTCTTTATTAATTCATCCGTTGTTCCTGTTTTCAGAATAAAATCCATCTCTGGATATTTAGACACAAATCTTTGAAGAATGTCTGGTGCTCTAAATGCTGCAACAGACTGTAGGGCTCCAATTTTTAATTGCCCTGTAACCACCCCATTTTTGTTGACTGAATTCTTATAATCACTTAAAATATTTATAATTTCCTTAGCTGCTTTTAAGAACTGTATTCCTTCTTCTGTCAACTTTATTACCCTAGTTGTTCTGGTTAAGAGTGTCACTCCCAATTGTTCTTCTAAATATTTTATTCTCGCTGATACGTTAGATTGAACAGTATTATTTATGGCTGCGGATTTAGTTATACTTTCATACTCTGCCACTGCTATAAATATTTTTAAGTCATTAATATTCATTTTATCAATATTATTATTCGTTTTTAATGATAAATATATATCATTATATATCGTTTTTACATATGTAAAAATACAAATAGTTTTGCATTGTTTAAAATGAATTGTTATGAATAAAGAATTGAAAAAGAAATACCCTATTGGTTATTCTTTTACCGGTCTAGCCGCGCTATTAGTTGGGATAGGTATTGGTAGGTTTGGCTATCCACCGCTCATCCCCGAAATAATTAATCAAAAATGGTTCACCATTGCACAGGCAGATTACCTAGGAGCTGCTAACTTAACAGGCTATATTATAGGTTCCATGATTGCAACACTATTGAATAGGTATATTCCTTCGGTTACATTAATACGGGTAATGCTATTATTTACAGCAATAACATTTCTTGGATGTTCTTTTCAACTCTCATTTCTCTTGTACTTTACACTAAGAGTTATTGCAGGTATTACTGGCGGTGTTTTAATGGTTCTCACAGCTCCCACTCTTTTTAAATATACATCAAACGATAAAAAGGGACTGGTAGGAGGATTAGTTTTCTCTGGAGTTGGAATAGGTATTGCCTTGTCAGGAACAATCATCCCGCTACTTGTAGATAAAGGCTTGTCAATAACATGGTTTGCTTATGTAATAACAGCTATAGTTTTGATATCGGTTACTTGGAACGGGTGGCCTAATGGAAGTAATGAAAAGCATAAGATCACATCCTTAACTTATGGTTCAGGTAGTAGGGTTTGGAATAAAACCATCATCTTACTGATAGTTTCTTATGCTTCTAATGCAGTAGGGTTTGTTCCACATACGGTCTTTTGGGTAGATTTTATCAGTAGAGGGTTAAAATTAGGAATAGGGAAGGGGACACAATTGTGGGTGCTTTTAGGGATCGCTGCCGCGCTCGGACCCTTATTAACAGGGTACATCGCAGATAAAATTGGTTTTGCAAAAAGTATAAGGATAAGTTTGCTGATCAAGGCTATTGGCGTTATTTTACCATTAATGTCTACCTCCATATGGAGCCTTGCTGCATCCAGTGTTTTTGTGGGTAGTTTAGCTTTAGGAATAAGCTCTCTAGCCGCAGGTAGAACTGGAGAATTGGTCTCACAAAGTCACCAGAAAAAAGTATGGAGTTATATGACAGTAACCTATTCTGTAGCTCATGCCCTAACTGCATATGTATTAACCTACCTTTTCTCCAGGTATGGGTCTTATACAATGCTTTTTACAATTGGATCCATCTCATTAATTATTGGAAGTATTGCGGATTATTGGAGTTCCAAGTCAGTACGGCAGTAGCACTAGTATTGTGATAAAACCATCATTTATTCTTGGGCGTAATTCTTCTATGAGATAATTACAAGTTCAAATCTATATCATTAGGACTTAAGGTGTAATAGTGATACTATAGAAAAAAGTTTGCCCTCAAATGAAAAATAATTTTTCTATTTATATTACATCATCAATTTAAAAAAAAGTAACATGAAAGATTTAATTTCAAAGATCGAAGCCGAATTCGAATCATTTCAAAAAGATGCAAACTCGCAACTAGAAAGTGGAAATAAAGCAGCTGGAACTAGAGCTTACAAAGCTTTTTAAAGAGTTTAGAAAAGTGTCCGTTGAAGAAGGAAAAAATAGGTAAACAAAAAGGCAGACTAATTGGTGTTAGTCTGCCTTATCATGATCGCTATTATAGTAATAGCAAAAGAGAGCGTTTATGTGTTTATAGTTGAGAATTATCTACTATTACTGTATCAGGTGCATTTGATTTAACAGAAGTGATTCCAGTTTCCATAGCCGAAGTACTCGAATACATCTCACTAGTGCCAATTACTTGACCATTACTCGATTTTAAATTAAAAAACGGACTTCCATCTTTGGCGGTATTCCGTTCAAACATTGCATCATCTTGAGCATTTTT
>NZ_JBSXNL010000070.1:0-11619 GCF_056857615.1 Galbibacter sp. L-19 | reverse complement strand
TTTTTCGTTTTTGATTTTCTTCAAAATCTAAACACTAAACTCAAAAATGAACTCTCTTTTATAGAACGTCTCTTGTTTCTCAAAGCGGGTGCAAAAGTAAATTACTTTTTTGTTTCTCGCAACATTTATTTTGATTTTTTTCGAAACCTTTAAAAGCTTCTCTAATCTCAACAAACAGCTCAAAACACCCTATTTTAAAGAACTTCGCCCCTTCTCTACTACATCATCTCTCTCTCAAAGCGGGTGCAAATATAGAAACTTATTTAACCATTATCCAAACCTTTTTTTAAGTATTTTTAAAACTATTTCTTAACTACCTTAGAACTCGGAGGTTAAGCAGTAAAAAAAGTACTTAGTACTTAGTATTTAGTATTAAGTACAAAGAGTTGATTGCTATTCAGTAGGCAGTCTTCAGTTTGCAGTAAGTTTATGGTTATTAGTTATTGGTTATTGGTTATTGGTTATTGGCAAACTACAAATTCTATAAAGAATACAAAATCTATATGCTCTTCTCTTTATTCTTGCCTCCCCTTTTACTTCCGACTTCTTCAATCTTTCAATTATTAAAAAATAAACATACTTATATATAGTGTTGTATGCGTGAAGACTTCGACTTATCTTTGCAAACTGAAAAACAACATATATAATGATTAAGATTACTTTACCCGATGGATCGGTTAAGGAGTTTGAAAAAAACACAACTCCAATGGATGTTGCCAAAAGCATTAGCGAAGGCCTAGCCCGCAATGTTATTTCGGCTAGTTTTAATGGTACAAAAATTGAAACGGTTACCCCTTTAACCACCGATGGGAGTCTTATATTATATACATGGAATGATGACGAAGGGAAACAGTCTTTTTGGCATTCTACTTCTCATATTATGGCGCAGGCGCTTGAGGAACTTTATCCTGGAGTAAAACTTACTATTGGACCTTCTATAGATAACGGGTTTTATTACGATGTTGATTTAGGGGAGCAAAGTATTTCCGAAAAAGATTTTCCTGCTATTGAAGCTAAAATGCTTGAAATAGCTCGTGGAAAACACGATTATAAAATGCGTGCTGTTACTAAAACAGAGGCTTTAGACTTTTATAAAAAGCAAGGAAATGAATTTAAGGTTGAACTAATAGAAAACCTTGAAGACGGAACTATTACTTTTTGCGACCATGATACGTTTACCGATTTATGTCGTGGTGGCCATATCCCAAATACTGGAATAGTAAAGGCTGTAAAATTATTGTCGGTTGCTGGAGCTTATTGGAGGGGTGATGAAAACAAACCACAACTTACACGTATCTATGGGATCTCGTTTCCGAAGCAAAAAGAACTAAAAGAATATTTAGAACTTTTAGAAGAAGCAAAAAAGAGAGATCATAGAAAGCTTGGGAAGGAGCTTGAGCTATTTACTTTTTCGCAAAAAGTAGGGCAAGGATTGCCATTATGGCTTCCTAAAGGTGCTGCACTAAGAGAACGCTTAGAGAACTTTTTGAAAAAAGCACAAAAGAAAGCTGGATACGAACAAGTAGTTTCTCCACATATTGGACAGAAAGAATTATATGTTACTTCTGGCCATTATGCTAAATATGGAGAAGACAGCTTCCAGCCTATTCGAACTCCTAAAATGGATGAAGAGTTTTTGTTGAAACCTATGAACTGTCCGCATCATTGCGAAATATATAATAGTAGACCTTGGAGTTATAAAGAACTACCAAAGCGTTATGCAGAATTTGGTACCGTATATAGATATGAACAAAGTGGAGAACTACATGGTTTAACTCGCGTTCGTGGTTTTACTCAAGATGATGCGCATATATTTTGTACACCAGACCAATTAGACGAAGAGTTCAAGAAGGTAATCGATTTAGTACTTTATGTATTTGGTTCTTTAGGATTTGAAAACTTTACTGCACAAGTATCTTTACGCGATCCAGAAAATCCAGAAAAATATATTGGTAGCGATGAGAATTGGGAAAAAGCGGAAACTGCTATTATTAATGCCGCTAATGAAAAAGAGCTTAATTATGTAATAGAAACTGGAGAAGCTGCCTTTTATGGTCCGAAGTTAGATTTTATGGTGAAAGATGCTTTAGGTAGAAGCTGGCAACTAGGAACTATACAAGTAGATTATAATTTACCAGAGCGTTTTGACCTTAATTACAAAGGAAGTGATGACAAATTACACAGACCTGTAATGATACATCGAGCGCCTTTTGGAAGTTTGGAACGTTTTATTGCAATTTTATTAGAGCACACAGCAGGGAACTTCCCTCTGTGGCTAATGCCTGAGCAGGCTATTATATTGTCTATCAGTGAGAAATATGAAAAATATGCCGAAAAAGTTTTAAATTTATTGGAAAATGCCGAAATTCGCGCCCTTGTAGATAATAGAAACGAAACAATTGGCAAGAAAATACGAGATGCAGAAATGCAAAAAACTCCGTATATGCTAATTATAGGCGAGCAAGAAGAGAAAGACGGTACGGTTTCTGTAAGGAAACATGGTGAGGGCGACATAGGTACTATAACAATAAATGAGTTCTCAGATTTGATAAATTCAGAAATCAATCGTACATTAAAGAAGTTTTAAAATAAAGTTTAATTAAAAATTATAAGCCATAGCAATTAAAAGATTTAACAGAAACGCTCAAAGAAGAGAGATTAAAAATCCGCACAGAACCAATAGAGAGATTCGTGTACCAGAAGTAAGATTGGTAGGCGATAATATTGAAATGGGTGTATATCCAACCAAAGATGCTTTAGTAAAAGCTGAGGAATTAGGTTTGGATCTTGTTGAGATTTCACCAAATGCCAAGCCTCCTGTTTGTAAAATAATGGACTATAAAAAGTTCTTATACGAACAAAAAAAGAGAGAAAAGGTAATGAAGGCGAAAGCCTCTAAAGTGGTTGTAAAAGAAATTCGTTTTGGTCCGAATACAGACGACCATGATTACGATTTCAAAAAGAAACACGCAGAGAAATTCTTAAAAGAAGGAGCCAAATTAAAGGCTTATGTATTCTTTAAAGGACGTTCTATTGTTTATAAGGATAAAGGAGAAATTTTGTTGCTTAAGTTAGCATCAGAATTAGAAGATATTGGAAAAGTAGAACAAATGCCTAAATTGGAAGGGAAACGTATGACTATGTTCATTGCTCCTAAGAAAACCAAATAAGGTAAAAGTTTTATACTTTCCAAAGGAATAAAAAAATAATAAGCGGAACAATTAAATAAATATTAGGATTATGCCTAAAATGAAAACTAAATCCAGTGCTAAGAAGCGTTTTAAGCTTACAGGTACAGGTAAAATTAAAAGAAAGCACGCTTTTAAAAGTCACATCTTAACAAAGAAGTCTAAAAAGCGTAAGCTTGCATTAACTCATTCTGGTTTAGTAGATAAAGCAGATGAGAATAATATCAAAGAACAATTACGTTTAAAGTAAATTGTTCTTTCGGTTCAATTAAAATTGTTTAACCCTGGAGTTAGGCTTTTAAAAGAATTCTGAATTCTGAATTTATATTCTGAATTATAGAATCGCCTGCTACAAAAAATTAAAAATTATGCCAAGATCAGTAAATTCAGTAGCTTCAAGAGCACGAAGAAAAAAAGTGTTGAAGCAAGCAAAAGGCTACTACGGTAGACGTAAAAACGTTTGGACGGTTGCCAAGAATGCGGTTGAGAAAGCAATGTCTTACTCATACAGAGACCGTAGAAATAAGAAAAGAACTTTCCGCGCTTTGTGGATTACTCGTATTAATGCGGGTGCTAGATTACACGGAATGTCTTATTCTCAGTTTATGGGGAAAGTAAAAGCTAACGATATCGAACTTAACCGTAAGGTTTTAGCCGATTTAGCTATGAACCACCCAGAGGCTTTCAAAGCAATTGTTGAAAAAGTAAAGTAAACGTTTAACAACATATTTTTCCGCTTATTATAAAAAATCCAGTCTTTGAAAAGACTGGATTTTTTTATGTTTAATTTTCTTCAGAATACCAACAAGGCATTTATAAAATTCCTATAAACTAATGCTGTTCTGAGTTCATACTTAAGCAAGCATACATTACTCTACAATAGTTGGCAACTCAGCTACAAAAGCATTATGAACTGCTTCTGGGCTTAAAATATGTCCCTTTTTTTGAGCACTCTGCGCAAGTAAGTATCCACGGTGAGCGGCGTCCATTCTTTGTAAAGGAGTACCATGATGACCATCTGCTTCAAAACCACAATCTCCGATGTTAAAAAATAAGTCAAAAAACGCTTCTACACGCTTCCAATTGTATGTAGCTCCTCTTTTATGTGTCATAAAATAAGCAGCAAAGAAATCGGCTTCTAATTCTGTTGAACGGGTTGCCTCTGGTATATTTCCTGTTTCTGTTGGATAGCCCCAAGTATTATTAAATTGGATTTGGTGCCCCCACTCGTGTGCTAAAATTCCAGTCCATACTATATCAGCATCTATTCCTGCCTTTTCCATAACAGAAACTATTCCGTCACTAATAACAATAATATCTCCTTGTCCTTTACCAAAGAAGTTATCAATATTGATTGCAAAACCATCAAAAGAAACATAAGGATTTTCTATTAAAAAAGTACTTTCTTCATTAATAGCAGAAATTTCAGCAATTAACGCATCTATATCTGCGGTAGGTCCATATAGAAAAGGGAGTGTTTCTCTCAGCAAACTTTCGTTTTCAAAATTACTGTTATGCTGCCCTTTTACTGCTACCTCATTAGGCATATCCCAAAACTTCTCATGTTCTCTTACTCGTTTTTTCATCAAGTTTGTATACCTCCCATTCTCTCCAAAATATTGAGGACTTGTATCTACCAATGACATATAAAAATTAATATCGCTATAAATACTATAGAATTCCGCTCCTAATTGATCTAGATTCTCTGCTATAGTTTCATTAATTGCCGCATCAAAATCTGTTGTACTACACTCAGAGGGCGCAACTGCACGAGATAAATCGTCATAGAATGCAAAATCATTTACGCTCAAATCTAAATTTACACTCCTATCTTGTATTAATTCAGAATACTTATTGGCTGAGGAAGTTGTGGCATACACTGCATTTAATTCGTCTTCAACATAAGTTTCTTCTTTTGAGCATGATACAAGAATTACATTTACTAAAATAATACTTGCTAAAAAATGGATTTTTTTCATAATAGCTGGTTTTAGATTATAATCCTATGAATATAGAGAAAACACCTTTGTAAAGCAATTTTTACCGATGAAATACATGTTTGCAGAGAAAATATAATTCCTAACAAACTATTAACTTACAGTTGGACAAGAAACCCTATTTTTGCATCTTATAATTATAGCATATGGATTTATCTAAAGTAAGATTAGTAGTAACAGACATGGATGGAACTCTTTTAAATAGCAAAGGGGAGGTTAGCACCACCTTTTTTGACTTATTTAAAAAATTTAAAGAAAACGACATCCATTTTGTTGCCGCAAGCGGAAGACAATATAATAGCATTACTAATAAATTAAATTCTATTGTTGACGATATTACTATTATTGCTGAAAATGGAGGAATTGCAAAACAAGGTACCGAAGAATTATTGGTTACCAATTTACCCGAAGAAAGTACCAATGAAATTATTGAGCTTTTAAGAGGAATTGAAGATGTATTTGTTGTTTTATGCGGAAAGAAATCGTCTTATATTGAAACCAAAGATGCTACTTTCACAAAGTTATTTAACGAATATTACGCTGCTTATGAAGTAGTAGATGATTTAACAAAAGTTAGCAAAGATGATTTTGTAAAGATTGCAGTATATCATTTTGAAAGTTCTGAAGATCATATTTACCCATCTGTAAAACATTTGGAAAACAATTTACAAGTAAAAGTATCTGGGAAAAACTGGTTAGATTTATCCCATCCAAATGCAAATAAAGGATATGCATTAAAAATGCTTCAAGATAGATTAGGAATTTCAAAAGCAGAAACGATGGTTTTTGGAGATTACAACAATGACCTTGAGATGTTGGCACTTGCTGATTTTAGTTTTTCTATGGAAAACGCACATCCAAATGTAACAAAGGCTGCCAATTATCAAACAAAAAGTAATGATGAGAATGGTGTTGAGTATATTTTAGATAAGCTAATTAATGCCAAACAAAAAATTTAAAATCAACTACCTAAGGGCTAGCCTCACGAGGTATTCAAAAAAAAACAATTCATTTCAACGCAAAACGTCGGTCAATTGAACCCTCTATGAGGGATTAATTTCCGAAAGCAGTAATGACCACAGATCTTGAGCCGCCAAAATCTCGATGTTCGCATAAATAAATTCCTTGCCAAATACCGAGATTTAAGCGTCCATTAGAAATAGGAATTTGTACAGAAGCTCCCATTAAAGATGCTTTTATATGTGCTGGCATATCATCGGCACCCTCATAAGTATGGATATAATAAGGTGCATTTTCTGGCACCATTTTATTAATATGACTTTCAAAATCTGTCCGTACGGAAGGATCGGCATTTTCATTTATAGTTAAACTAGCAGACGTATGTTTTATAAACACCTGTAATTGTCCGATATTAACTTTTTTTATGTCTGGAATTGCCTGTAAAACCTCATCAGTAATAATATGAAAACCTCTTTTTCTAGCTTTCAATTTTATTTCAGTTTGTAAAAAAATCATGAAGTAGATAATTATGTTTTTTGCTTTTTCTTTTTTGCTGCTGGAAACAAAACATTGTTTAAAATAAGTCGGTAACCAGGAGAGTTGGGATGTAATTCCAATTCCGTCTTCGGGTCTCCTACTCTATGTTGATAATCTTCTGGATCATGTCCCCCATAGAAAGTAAAAAAGCCTTTTCCTTTTATTCCATGAATGTAACGAGCCTCTCCATTTACCTTATTTTCTGCTAAAGTTAAAACTGTAGAACGGATTGTATTTGGGTCATAAGCAGTAGTTTGCCCCATAAAACCTTTTACCAGCGCGGTATGATTTTGACAAAGCATGGTAGGAATAGGATCCCATTTTGCTGAAAACTCCATCAATGTAAAATAGTCTGTTTCCTTCTGAACAGTTTTTCTTTTTGCGGTCATATCAATTGATGAAAACTCGTATTCCAAAGGATTTCTTTCCAAGATAAAATCTCGAAAAGCAAAGGTTTTAGAAAAATCGAGATGCGATTGATAATTTGGTGCGGAAGGGTCGCCATCAAACATAGGTTCACAAATATCGGTATCTGAAGCTGCCAAAGCAATATCAAAACTATCGGTAGCAGAACACATTGCAAACATAAAGCCCCCCCCAATAACATAATCGCTTATACTGGTAGCTACCGCCAATTTTTCTTTAGAAACTTTTTCATAACCCAGCTTAGCAGCCAGGGCTTCAGCTTCTTTTTTGTCGTTAATATACCAAGGTGTAGCGCGGTAAGCACCATAAAATTTCCCAAACTGTCCAGTAAAATCTTCATGGTGTAAATGCAACCAATCATACAGCAAAAGCTCCCCTTCAAGTACCTCAGTGTCATAAACAACATCATAAGGAATTTCTGCATAGGTAAGTACCATTGTTACGGCATCATCCCATGGCTGACTCCCTTTTGGGGAATATACTGCAATTTTAGGGGCTTTTTCTAAAATAACCGCCTCTTGGTTTTTAGAGGGACTACTAATTTCATCTAAAATTTGCGCTGTTTTAGCATCAGAAAGAACTTCAAAAGAAACCCCTCGAATTTGACATTCTTTTCTTATTTCTTCTGAATCCTTTAGTAAAAAAGAACCTCCACGATAATTTAGCAGCCAATTTACTTTTTCATTTTTTGCCAATACCCAATAAGTTATTCCGTAGGCTTTTAAATGATTTTCTTGAGTTTCTACATCCATTGGGATTAGAATATAGGACGCAAAGGAAAATTGTATAGTAAATAGCAACAAAAAAAAGAGCACCCATTGCTGAATGGAATACTCTTTTTTGGTTTTATATATTTTAAATTTAGGTAATACCATTAAATCTTTCAGTTTCATATAAACATTCTGTAATGTCTAGACAAAGATACAAGACCACTTCGCTGTAAGAAAAAAAAGGAAAGACTATATTGTAATTACCATAAAATCTTTAGCTCATAGAGAACCACTTTTTAAATTATGCTTTCCGTTTCTATTTTTTATATAACAGAGGGATTCCTATAAATGTCTTATAATCCTTGAAATTAGTATACTTTTCAGTATTTATACTCATTTTTATCGGACTATAATGATAAACATTACCATATTCTAACTGAAAAATACAATTATAAATCGAAACCTAAGTCTTTTCTGTAGTTCATTTTATCGAAAGCTATTTTCTCCATGCTTTTGTAAGAAGTTTTCAAGGCTTCTTTAAAATCATTTCCGAAAGAAGTTACAGCCAACACACGCCCGCCAGACGAAACAACCTCATCATCCTTCAACTGAGTTCCTGCATGAAAAACTATTGAATCTTGAACATTTTCAAAACCTGTAATTACTTTTCCTTTTTCATATGCTTCAGGATATCCACCAGAAACTGCTACAATTGTAGTTGCAGTTCTATCGTCTAAATCTAACTTAATAGTATTTAAAGTTCCATTTGCTGTAGCTTGTAGAAGCTCTACCATATCATTCTTTACACGAGGTAAAACCACCTCGGTTTCTGGATCTCCCATACGTACATTATACTCAATAACATAGGGTTCCTCCCCTACTTTTATGAGTCCGATAAATACAAAACCTTTATACGGAATTTCGTCTTTTTGAAAACCTTCAATAGTAGGTTTTACAATACGGTCTTCTATCTTTTGCATAAAGGTAGCATCTGCAAACGGCACTGGTGAGATTGCTCCCATTCCACCCGTGTTTAAACCAGTATCTCCTTCCCCTATACGCTTATAATCTTTTGCTGTAGGAAGTGTTATATAATTCTTACCGTCTGTTAAAACAAAAACACTAAGCTCTATCCCGCTTAAAAATTCTTCAATAACCACTTTAGCACTAGCATTTCCGAATTTAGCATCTACCAACATGCTTTTAAGTTCTGCTTTTGCTTCTTCTATATCGTCTAAAATTAAAACCCCTTTCCCAGCGGCTAATCCATCTGCTTTTAAAACATACGGCGGATTTAAAGTTTCTAAGAAAGCATATCCTGCTTCTAAACTCTCGGAAGTAAAACTTTGATAAGCTGCAGTAGGTACGTTATGGCGCGCCATAAATTCTTTAGCAAACTCTTTGCTTCCTTCTAGAATAGCTCCTTTTTTTTCTGGGCCTATTACAGGAATATTTTTTAATTCATCATCTTTCAAGAAAAAGTCATGAACCCCTTGTACTAATGGATCTTCTGGCCCTACTACTACCATTTCAATATTCTCCGCCAAGACTAATTTTTTAATAGCGGGAAAATCGGTTACCGAAATTTCCACATTGGTAGCTATTTTAGCGGTTCCAGCATTACCTGGAGCCACAAAAAGATTAGTTAGTTTATTGCTTTGCGCAATTTTCCATGCGAATGTATGTTCTCTACCGCCAGAACCGAGTATAAGGATGTTCATTTTTACTGAATTTAATAGTCTTTGTATCAAAGTTCCAAAGGTACATTCAGTAGAGGCAAAAACATAATTTATGAATGAAAAGTTTATTTGTTTTTTACAAAAGCTAAAACGCTACGTTCTTTGTTCTTTAGCTTCTTCTATGGTTGTACTTTTACTTTTTAACAATAGTTTCCTAAATAACTCTTGCTATTCATCTTTTTTATCGATGAAAAAACGTTCAAACTACAACTTAAGAATGCTTAAAATAGGATAGTCCATGAAATATTGAAACCCAAATTACGGAAACCCATAATAACTTATAACAAAAAAGTCAATTCTAATAATTGACTTGCTTTTAAGATCACTTCTTTTTCAAATTATCTTCGATCCCTTCAAATAGCTCACTGACCTTAATTTCAGGCTGTTCAGTCCATAGCTTGGTAACATATACATTCGGACTAATCTGCCGATAAAAATGGATTCGCCTGCCTTTCCGCTATTTAATCGTTTTATATATTCTCTAATATCTTTTCTGCCATTTTAGAATTTAATAAAAAATATTTAATGAGGCTTTTTCTTCCTTGTAGGAAGAAAACTTTTGTACTGTTACAAATAAGTTTTTTTAAAAGAATTAAACAAAAACTTCCTAAAGGTAATATTTTTTAACTCCTAAACTCCTATCATTATTTTATGCGCGAGTGTATTAAGTCAAATAGACAAACTAATGCTTTGATATTATCCTCAAAAACTTATTTTTTTCATTTGACGCAGTGTATTCGGAAATTTCTTTATCGCTCATAGCCTTTATGGAAATAATCTTCATATTTTTAACAGGCTTTCCGTTTTCGTCCTTTTCTTTCCTTTTATTTATTTTTAATAGTTTCAATCTGATTTTCACAAGGTCATTAGTGACTATTTCTTCAGGTAATAACTCTAAATAAGATTTTATTTCAAGAGCTTTAGCCACTCTTGCAAACATTCTCATATTGAGTTTTTGTGGTTGTTTAGGGTTTTCTATATTCCCAAAAAAACTTTCCGAAACACCAACCTTCGCAGATAGGTCTTCTTGAGTTAAATCCTCTAAAATTCTTTTTTCTCTTAATTTTCGAATTACTTTAAAATCAAATTCGGAAATAATGATTTCAATAACCATACCTTGTTAAATTGGTATGTAAGGAATGAAATATTATAATTTTTATCACATACCTATAAGAGTGTAATAATAATTTACTATATTTGTTTATATAACATATATTTGCAATTCTTCAAATAGAAAAATATTAGAAGCAATTGCTTTGAGTCTCGACTAGAAAACTGGTAATTTTTATGCAACGAGATAATAAGCAGAATGCTCACGGCCGCGGACGTGGGCTCTCTTATTGTTGCGTGGTATACCAGTACCTCTAGTCGATAAGTTGAGCTCTACGTCCTTTTTTATACAGTAGTCTTTTCAACTTTTCTTAGCATTGGTTTCTTCATTTTAATTGGATTGTTGCAATTAGATAAAAAATAGGATGAAGCACCAACCAAAAAAATTGATTATCAAGGCGCAGTATAATGTTGCGTTTACGGTGTATTTTATCCTATTTCCTAAAAAACCAAAATGTCCAATTTAGGACATTATTGTTATGGGAGTGACGATATAATTTAGGCTCAGTAGTCTCTTGCCAAAACTTATTATCAATAATAAGTGGCTAGGCGATGCGGATGCCTCGGTACTTCAATACTTTTTTCTCTCATAATTAACGACTACACATGATCATGGCATCCGGCCATGTAACGAAACGATGGTTTAGACCTTAAGGCTGTTCTTGCCATAGAACCTGTCTTACCGATAATAAAATTATCGGTAATGGCTATAGGCATATCTATGCGTAAGGGTAAGCGTGAATTTCAAAAAGACCCTTTTAGAAATATAGAGAAGATAGAGGGTCTATTCTAACAAAACCGAAGTTTTATTATAACAACTCAAAATTATGCAAAAAAGATATATTATAAGAGATAAGTGTATCCTATTATTTACCCTGCTTATCTTTTCTATTGGAACGTATTCCTTGTTTGGGAATACTAGGGGTGTTAATTTTTTTGATTTAGCTGTTTA
>NZ_JBSXNL010000069.1:0-65418 GCF_056857615.1 Galbibacter sp. L-19 | reverse complement strand
AGAAACTTGGTATAATAGAAAAAGATTACACTCAGCTTTAGGATTAAAATCTATTGATGAGTTTGAAACAGATATGTACAATCAAAAATTAGCAGCATAATCTCTTTTCTCTTTGTCTAGTTTTTTGTTGCAAGTCCATTCAGACCATAAAGAACAGTGATTTTTCCCAGTATACCATTACAGGGATGAAGACATTGGCCGTGCTCTTTTTTCTGATCAATATACTTAAAAAATATAACGAGGGCATTGCTTCCACAGATGGGCATAGTTGGGGATTGACCCCTGTAGAACTGGCCAAGAACTTTGCCATTGTCATTCTGGTCATTTTTTCAACACAGGTATTGGCTGTCTTTGATGGTATACTGGTGGCTATTGAGAGCCAATACCGAGACACGGCCCCGGCACTCCTCCCGTTGCAGTTGCAGGATGTGGATCTTGAACAGGATGTGGGTGCCCTGGAGGCCGCCAAAAAAGCGATGGCCATATTGTACGAAGCTTTGGTAACGCCTCTTTATGGTTTAAAAATGCTTGCTTTTATCGTTGGTGTGATTTTATGGATGATAGACCTGTTCATCTATCCGTTGTTCTTGGCAGAACGGTTTTTTCTGCTGGGGATCATGCAGGCATTTTTCCCTTTGGTCATCAGTCTTGCCGTTTTTGAAAAATTCCGAGAGCTGGCCTATAATTTTTTTAAGCTCTATGCCGGGGTGTATATGTTGGTGCCGGCCTTCTTTTTGGTCAATGTGTTTATCAATACGCTCTATACTGAAATCAACACCAACTTTTGGGGCGACCTTTTTGGTACGGATTGGGGCGGTGAGTTCTTTGCCCCGCTCATAGAATGTGCCTCTATCGGGTTTATCGTGTTCCTGAAGTTCAAGCTCTACCGCAGGGCCACCTCCTTTGTGTTCAAGCTATTTGCTGCTGGTTAAGACGGCACCTAAGGTGCATTTATCATAAAAATCATAAAGAAAAATGAAAATACCCTATAAAAATATTTACGATGTCCTCAGAACCAATCGTTTTATCGTTTTAGCGGTCATCATCGGGGCAACACTTACGTGTACCGTTTCCGTCCTGATGGTCGTAAAGCTCCATAAGGAAACGGTCAACAATGCCTTTGTGGTCAATACCGATGGTAGCGTTATTCCCCTGAAACTGGTTTCCCAACGGGAAAACCTAAAGGTAGAGGCCTTGGCACATTTGGAACTGTTCCACAGCTATTTCTATAACATAGATGCCAGCAATTATGAGAAAAATTTGGAAAAAGCCCTATGGCTGGGCAATAGTTCCGTGGATGCCCTGTACCGCCAAAAAAAGGCTGATGGGGTCTATAACCGGTTGCTACAATACTCGCTGGTGCAAAAGGTATTGAAAATCGAATCAAAAATTGATATTCAAAACGATCCCTATAAGTTCGAAACCAGAACCTTATTTGAAATCAATAGGGGTTCAGTGACAGATACTTATGAGCTTGTCACAACGGGATACCTCATTCACGTTGATAGGAATTTTCCAAAAAACACCCATGGTCTTCTCATCACCGATTTTTTTGAGAGCACCTTACGTAAAGTCCATAATGGACAATAAATTAAAAACATATCAAGATGAAGATAGAAAAGAATAAACTCATTTTTTCGGCTGTGCTGATTTGCATCTTCCTGTTTATAGGGGGCTATGCGATGTTGGTATTGGGAGAGGAAGAAGAACCGACCATAGAGAACAACCAGGTTCCAGTACCGAAACTTGAGGGTGGCCAAAAAGAATACGATTCCAAATTGGATGCCCTGAACGATCTAAAGGAAGTCCGGGAGACCAATGCACCGAGTATCTATGACGAGCGCCTGTTGGACTCTACGGGCGTATATGACCCAGATCTGTTGGACAAGAAGAAAATGCGGATTGTGGACAGTATCTACCAACAGGGGCAGATCCGGTATTCCGAACAGACCTATGAAAATCTAACCCCCAGATACCAGCCTTCAAAATCAACCAAAGGAGTGACAAAGGACACAACAACCAACATTGAGGCAAAGGAAATGGAAATAGAGGTCAAAGAACGGGCGCTGGAACATCAGCTCTTTTTTGCCTCGCATCCTGTAGAAAACGAAAATTTGAATTCACAAAACACGGACACTTTTATATATGTCCGTGTGGACGGCACACAGACCGTAAAAGCCAATTATCGGTTGCAGATGCGTTTGCTACGGGATGCCACTATTTATGGAAAGCGAATTCCAAAGGATACACCCATCTATGGGTTTGTCCGTTTTAAACCCAATCGGACAATAATTGCCATTGAAAATATAGACCATGATCCGGTAAAATTAACTGCCCATGACTTTCAGGATGGTAGCGAGGGGATTTATGTGGAGAACAGCATTCGGGCTGAAATGACCAACGAGGTCGTTGGGGATATGGTGGATGATATCAATATAGCAGGAGTTCCACAGGTAAACGGGTTCAAAAGAATATTCCAGCGCAACCATCGGAACGTAAAGGTGACCATAACCGATAACTACAAACTCATATTAAGGCCTCTAAGAGGCAATTAAAAACTTACGCTTATGAAAACAATAATGATCTTTATCATACTGACCATTTCAATGTCCGTATCGGCACAACAACCGCTAGACACTATTTATGCCAACGACGAGAAAAACGTTGCCCTGTTTTTCCCCAATCCCATACGGCAGGGTATTACGGGAGCTTCCCATTTTGTGTTTACCTATAACCGTGAAAAAGAGCAGTATTTTGGATTGCTACAGGCAAAGCCTGGAACGGAAAGCAATCTGCTCACAGTGACCAATGATGGAAATGTTTACTCTTATATCCTGAAGTATTCCGAAAAGCTCCCTGAACTGAATTATTTCATCAGTGAAAATGAAAGCATCGGCAGCGAGCTTCCTAAAAGGGTCGAAAGGGATTCAGTTGCCGGATCGCAAGACAAATATGCAAATAGGATTGCACATTTTCAAAAAATGGGAGACTATCTATTGAAATCTAGATTTGAAAACCTGGCCACAAAACGCAAGAAGGGCATCAAAATGCAATTGCAAAAAATGTTCTATGATGCTTCTGAAGTGTATTTGGTTTTGGAGGTAAAAAACAAATCCGGAATCGATTTTGAAATCGATTATCTCAATGTTTATAGAACCAATGGAAACAAAAAGCGAAAAGCTTCTTATCAAAGATTACGACAAAAAGTGATTTACAAACTTAATATGCTCCATTGCACTACCGATGGGGAGACCCAACGCTTTATATATGTACTGCCCAAGTTTGTTTTAGGGGATAATGAAAAGTTGATGTTGGAGCTAAAGGAACTGAATGGGAGCCGGAAGGTAATTTTAGAAATTAGGATTTGAAAATCTCATCTTGATTTCATTTTAGGATAAAAAAGTATATTTGTTACACCTGTAAAATATATGTAATGAAAATAGACGTAATACGTTTATCCAATTATCCCATAACATTTGAAAAAAAAAGTGCCAAATCTAATCCGAATTGAAACAAGTTATGAACCTGTAGCGAATGAGCGGATTTTACTTTGGCGATACAACAGAATAATTGAAGAAGGTTACAGTTTTCCTTTGCACGATTTTTATACATATTGTGCACTTATAATAAGGCATTACGGAAGAGAAAAGCTTCCAAAAAAATGGGTCGATACACAAGAAATTAAATCTAAAGTGAGGTTTGAGCTAATCACTTTACAATTACTTAATGATGAAAAAGTTACTAAAGGGGATTTTGAATTTCACTTATCGGAAAGGCGAAAAATGGTTACAGAACGGAAAAAAATTATCAAGAAAGAAATTGCCCGAACTAACCTGAATGGTAAAATACTAAATTCAATAGGACATTATAATTCCGAGTTTTATCGGACGTTGCTCAAATTAACTAGGGAGTTTAGAGATATCACATTAATGGATTGGTTTATTCCTATTGTATTACCCTACGAAAGACTTATCCACATTTTTGTTAAGCACGTAGAAGAAACCAAGTTTGCAGATGGACAATTTAAACAAAGAAGTTTTTTTGAATATAAGTCAGACGAGATATGGACTTTGCTAAAAACCTTAATCAAATTTGAACAACAAGATATCCAAGACTTTTTTTTAGAAAATAGCGTACATCATCAATTGGAAAGAAAAGAATCGATGAGAGACTATAGAAGAGATTATAAAAATCCAATTCTTTTTAATGGAGATGAATTTATTCTACGAATTGATAAAAATGGATTTATCCAACAGTTCTATCAACAACTAAAACCTATAGGAACAAATGAAAATAATAGCTGACGCTAATATTTGGTATGGACTAGGTCAAGAAGAAGACCTTTACAAGTTGGTGAAATCTGAACCTATTTGTCCTACGTTTCCCAATATACACGAGCTTTCAAAATCAGAAAATTTAATTGACAAAGAAGATTTATCTAGGGGTGCCATAAGAATGCTTTTTAAATTCAAAGAAAACGTTATTTATGAACCGCCTTTTATCCATCTTGCTAAACTACATCAGGAATATTACTATGATGTCGAAAAAGAAATTGGTCATTGGCTAAATTTTACTTCAAAATTTGCAAAAGGACATTCTATTGACCCGGATAAAAAAGATGAATTTCGTGATCAAATCGAAGAAATGCGTAAGAATTTGACTGAAGTGAGTGACCTTTTCAATGAAGAAGCCGAAAAAATCCGCGAACGAATAACAAGTAAAAAAGCACACAAGAAACTTGATACTTATCAAATAACAGGTGGGTTTTTAAACTTTTGCGTAGAAAAGTCAACCAAGGGGAAATGTAATCTAGACGATTTTGAAATGGGCAATGCCGAATTGCTTGTAAAGACATTGGATTACTTCTTTAAAACTCTAGAAATTAGTCAAATGAAAGTACAGGCTAATGACTGGTACGACTTCGCCATTTTAGCTTATGTCCAACCTGGAGATAAATATTGGACAAGAGAAAAACGCTGGATAAACCTGATTAAAGAGGCTGGATGTGGAGATTATTTATATGAAGAAAAAACAGCTTTTATGTGATAAGTTCAGAGAGGTTAGAGAAGTTCTTTATATTAATTAATTAAGGTTTTCGCTTATATCCAATCCGTTCCCTGTCCTGATGTTCAATTTGTACTTTGTCCTTTTGCAATAAATAGTTTAATACCTGTTGAATATCTTTAAATTTGATGTTCATTTCCTTTTCAAGTTCGGCAATATGATCCTTAAGATTAGTGTAATCGGTAAGATGTTGTCGTAACGCCACAAATGCTCTCATAATCGATATATTTACATCTATGGCTTTATCACTATTGAGAACACTGGAAAGCATTGCTACACCTTGTTCGGTGAACGCGAAAGGAGTGGCAGGGCTAAATTTGATATTCTCTGGAAGGTTATCACAATTTGTGATAACCTCATTCCATTCTTCTTTTGAAAGTTGAAACATAAAATCTTCAGGAAATCTTTTAAGGTTTCGTCTAACTGCTTGCTTGAGTACTCTGGTTTCTACATCGTAAAGTGCCGCGAGGTCAAAATCCAACATTACTCGATTTCCTTGAATATTATGGATTTTGGTTTTTATAAGTGATAGTTTCATTTTAAAATAATAATTTATGTTGTATTAAAGGACTTTATTTTATTAGAAGTTGAGAACCCTATTTAGGGCTTCATCAGCCTCTTTATGAATAAAATTGGCTTGGTAATTTATGGTAGTTTTTAGGTCACTGTGGCGATATAGTTTTTGTAGCATTAACGGATGAATGGAATCTCCGGCAATATTTCCGAAAGAGTGTCGAGCAATATGCATAGTGACTTTCTTATTGATTCCTGCTTTTTTCATGATGGACTTTAAATTGTCATTTAGCCTTTTCGTGGCAGTTTTTGTCTTGTTATAAATATCTTTAGCGTTCTTAAGGTCAGCTTTTCGCATTTCTGGAAAAATAAAATCATCATCACCCGATTTTTCAAATACATACTCCTCTAAAATTTTCGCAACCTTATCGGGTATATTTAAAGACAATAATTTGGAATTCTTACCCATTCTATAATGTAAACGGCCATCGTATATTTGTGACCAGCGGGTAAACAGGACATCGGAAACACGCATCCCTGCAAAGTAAAAGCTGTAAAGCCATACATTTAAGGAATGTCTTTCCACATCGGAAAGATTATCAATACTTTCTAGTTTCTTTATTTCCTGCTGGTTCAATCCAATCTTGACCGTTTCTGGAAATTTGATTTTAAATTTTCCAATTCCGAAGGGATACAGTTCTTTGCTTATTACTTTATCTTTAATTGCACGATTAAACAATAGACGAATAAGCACCATTACATTCATGGCTGAAGTTTCGGAAAGTGCAGTTGGGCCTTTCAGATAAATTTTAAATTTTCTCAAAAATCGGTCGTCAATTTCCTGGAAGGTGAGCTGCCTTGATTTACTAAACTTTACTATATATCCAATCCAAGCAGAATCAGCGGAATGTCGATTAATTTTCTTTTCAGCCTCCAGAGCTTGAAGATGTTCATCGGCATAATCAAAAAAAGTCAAACTAGAAGTTGGTTTGTATATTTCTGTTTTAATTTGTCTAGCAGATGCATCTTTGTCTTCGGTTTGAAGTGTAATTAAACCTTTTCGGACTTCAGATAACTTGGTGGATAAAAGGTTGTTAAGGATGTCTGCGTTTGGATGTGATCTTTTGACTTCAAGCTTTTTTTCGTCCCAATCCTCAATATCAATATAATGGCCAATATGCTTGAAAGTGGAGCGGCGGTTTTTGGTAATTCTAATGGCAAGCGGATAAAGCCCATTAACATTGGGCTTTTTACGAAGAACTATTTTTGCGTTTGCAGACATTGTTGACCTGTTTTCTTGCGAAAGTCAAATCAGGTACAACATTTTATTTAAAATACACTTTAAAGATACGTAATTCCTAGGGTTTTTGGGTACAACATAGGTACAACATTTATTGAATTCGTTTGGTTTTAAATGGAATCAAAATATACCAATGAAAATGTAATCAATTATAAATCAATAGATTTGACTTTCTTTAGGCAAATATACGCTAGACTTAGGATCTAGTGCCGCAAGGTGTGAAGGTTCGAGTCCTTTCACCCGCACAAAAAGCTCTCAAAAAATTGAGAGCTTTTTTTTGCACTATAGTTAAGTACAAGAAACCGGATCATTCCCAATTGTTGGGATCATTCCCAAAAGTTGTGTTTATGCAAAGTTCCACAAAAAAAACCTTCTTCTTAAGAATCTCCTATACTTTTATATTTTCAACCCTTTGTGCTAAAAAAAAGATATTGACTATTAACAACCTCTATTCCCTTTAAATCTTAACAAACAATAGGTATAGCATATTTTGACTATATTTAAGACAACCAAAACCTTTTTATATGAAAAATAAAAATAGCAGAAGAACATTCATAAAAAATTCTTCGCTAGCAATTACAGGACTTGGAATGACTAATTATATGTCTGCCCAAACATTTGCTTCTTTACAACAAAAAATAGGCCCAAACGATCAAATAAACTTTGGGGTAATTGGCTGTAAAGGAATGGGATGGAGCGACATGAAGGCTCATTTAAAAATCCCTGAAGTAAATTGTATTGCCTTAGCCGATATTGACCAAAATGTACTTGATCAAAGAGCGGCAAACGTAAAAGAGTTACGAAATAAAGCCCCAAAGCTTTATACTGATTACCGAAAAATGCTTGAAAATAAGGATATTGATGCAATTATTGTAGGTACTCCCGACCATTGGCATTGTTTAAATATGGTAGATGCTTGCGAAGCAGGAAAGCATGTATATCAAGAAAAACCTATTGCAAATAGCATTGAAGAATGCAATGTAATGGTAAAAGCCGCAAAAAAGTACAATCGTATAGTTCAAGTTGGTCAATGGCAACGAAGCGGCTCTCAGTATGACGAAGCTATAAAGTATGTTCAATCTGGCAAACTAGGTAATATTAGATTAGTTAAATGCTGGTCTTATCAAGGCTGGATGAAACCTGTACCTGTGGTTCCAGATTCTGCTCCGCCAGAAGGTGTAGATTATAAAATGTGGCTTGGTCCAGCACCTCAACGTCCTTTTAATAAAAATAGATTTCATTTTAATTTTAGATGGTTTTGGGATTATGCAGGTGGCTTAATGACAGATTGGGGAGTACATGAAATTGATATTGCTTTGTATGCAATGAATGTAAAGGCGCCCAAATCAATCATAGCCTCGGGAGGTAAATTTGCATACCCAAACGATGCTTCCGAAACTCCAGATACCTTACAAACAGTATATGAGTTTGAAAATTTTAATTTACTCTGGGAACATGCTACTGGTATTGACGGTGGAAACTATGGAAAAACAGAAGGTATTGCCTTTATTGGAAATAACGGAACGCTTGTTGTAAATAGACAAGGTTGGGAAGTAATCCCTGAAACCCAAGACAAAGACGGTCAAAAAGTGCTTAAAACTGAAAAAGTAGATTTTATTCCTGGTAAAAACAATGCCTTAGAAGTGCATGCTCAAAACTTTGTTAATGCTATCAAAGGGGAAACAACAAATTTAAATTGCGGCATAGAAACTGGTAGTATTGCTGCTATTAATGCCCATATGGGAAATATTGCTTATAAAACAGGTGAAAAAGTATATTGGGACGCTACAAAAGAACAGTTTACTAATAACGATAAAGCCAATGAACTTATAAAAGCTAATTACCACAATGGATGGGAATTACCTAAAGTTTAAATCGGTTTCATTAGATAAGAAACAAAACGGAAGCAGATTAACTCATCTTTTTAACTGCTTAGGAAATTAAGTTACTCTGCACTGAAAGGTGCAGAGACTTTTTAGCATACTTTTTGAAATAGACTTTAAGTCTGCTTATAACAAATCGAATCTAAAAAAAAGCACTTCTCTTTCCCTGCATACATTACCACATCCTACTTAAAACTAATAAAATTTAACCCAATGGATTAGCAGTTAACTTCTGCTTGACTATTCCCTAAATTAACGTAAAATATTGGATTGTTTTTATCATAGATTTTTAATTGGTCGTCTATAGATAAATGGATTCGATCTATTTCTTTAGTATTAAAGTACAATCCATAATTCCTACGTTGATCATATATTAACCATTTTTTATTAGGATACTTTCTTTTAAAATATTTACCAATTAAAGGGAGCATATTAAAATTAGAATTTAATACCGCTAAATCCATCCCATTATTAGATGGCTTAAAAGATAAGTAATTTTGTATATGATTCATTTCGCGAGTTACCATTCTCGCTACTTGAGATACACGTAATGCATTTACATTAGAT
Source organism: Galbibacter sp. L-19 (assembly GCF_056857615.1). Classification (NCBI taxonomy): domain Bacteria; kingdom Pseudomonadati; phylum Bacteroidota; class Flavobacteriia; order Flavobacteriales; family Flavobacteriaceae; genus Galbibacter; species Galbibacter sp. L-19. Next base: position 56,091 of record NZ_JBSXNL010000069.1, on the reverse strand, counting down.
AAATCTGTATAATTATAAGACTCACTAGCATACACATACATAATGTAGCGAAGCAGAACATCTTCAGTTCCTTTAATTTCACTTAAAAATGCTTTATACAATTCGTTTGCTCCATGTTTGGTAGTTTTAATTTCCAAAGAATTCCAAACTCTCTTAGCATAAATCTCAGAAGAAGCTACCTTCACACTTTCACTAAACATATCGGGGACAAAATGTTTAGGCTTCACTATTGAAACCTCCTTTAAATTTTCATCAAAAACTTTATAAACAGCAGATAAAAATCCTGTAAAACTTCCGTCGTAAATTAAAATTGTATTCATAGTAGTATGTTTTTTATTAAAATTAAAAAGCTTTCCAAATAAGTTTCTTTTCATTTTTGGAAATATTCCATTATATAATGAATGTAGCTTCATATCTTTTAGTAAATTAGCTTTATAATAAGTTAGCACATTTCAAATATATGGAATTTTTCCAATAAAAAGGAAATATTCCAAAATATTTTATATATTTACATTGCTAAAAGCATCAAATTCAATTTTACATATAGATGAAACCAACGCTACCTATAGAAGTTATTAGATTTAAGGAAGTTCGAGAAGCTCTTGATCTTACCCAGCATAATTTTGCTAAAGCACTGGAAATAAAAGGGTCTACAGCAGATATTGAACGTGGGAAATCTAAAATTACTGGCGGAATGGTAGTTGTTCTTATGGAAAAATTCCAAGTAAACCCACTTTGGCTCTATGGCAAAAGCACTCAAAAACAGCTTAACACAACCGTAAATACCTCCCCAAAAGTGCTAACAGTTACCCCAGAAAATAATGAAGGAATTGTTTTGGTTAACGTAAAAGCGGCAGCTGGCTACCCTCATAATATTCAGGATCTTGATTGGTACGAAGAGCTTCCAGCCTTCACAATTCCATTACCCGAATATAGAAATGCTACCTACCGCGGTTTTCAGTTGGAGGGAGATAGCATGCTCCCTATGTTACACCCTAAAGAATGGGTGCTTGGCAAAGCCGTAGAAAACATTTCTATGCTGGGAAATCATGTAATTTGTGTGGTTGTTATGCACGACAGCGTATTGGTAAAAAAAGTACAAAAGCATGAAAATAAAGAACTCCTTTCTCTAATTTCTATAAATCCAGAATACCCTCCAATAACCATAAATACACATCAAATTCAAGAAATTTGGGAAGTTAGTAGCAAAATAAGTTCGGAATTCGATGAAAGTGCTGGAAATATGGCGCTCTCACAAATACAGCAATCGCTAACCGAGTTAAAAAAAGAAATTAATTTGCTAAAGAATTAGTAGCCCTATGGCATGGTCTATATAAGGTTTCGCTCTTGCCTGCTTTCGCCCATACACGGTATTTGGCTCAATCAGGGCTAGCAGCCAATTTTTATAAGCATAGCAGTAATTCATTAAGAGGTATCTCACTTAGCGAGTAAATTATTGTTCTATACTCTCAGCTGCAAAAGTAGTAAGCGCTCCATCTTCAAATGAAACGGTAACTTCTATTGGATTACAACATACCTCGCAATCTTCAACATAAGTTTGATTTACAGATGGATCTAAAAGCATGGAAACTTCTTCCCAACAATATGGACATTGAAAAAAGTGTTCAAACATATCTCTAAGGTCTAAAACTTAAAGCTTAATTCCAATTTTCACCTCAAAAATTCCACAAAAAAAGAGTGTTAGAAAACTAACACTCCGTAAATCAATCAAACAAACTAACTAAAATATGGAACAAATGATTTGAACCATTAGTGACGCTAAAATTCAAATAATCTTGTTCATTTTTTGAATCACTAAGATACTAACAACTTCGCTAAAAAATCCTTAAAATGCATATTTTTTCGATGAAATGCATTTTTATTGAAGATTTTGTAGTTCTTCTGTTAGCAAATACCATTCTTCAGTTTGCTTTTCTAGTTGTTCTTTCTTCTTATTATAATTTTTAAAAAAGTTAGGTTTCGCAATAAGCTCATCATGGTTTGTAGCCAATTCAGCATCAATCGTTGCAATCTCTTTTTCCAATTCGGCTACCGCTGCTTCCGCCTTACTTACTCTATTTTTTAAAGATTTTAATTTCTTCTGGTCTTCAAAAGATAATTTCTCCGAAGATTCGTTTTTTTGCGCACTTTTGGCTACTTCAGTTTTCTTTTCTACCGCTCTAAAATCTTCAACTTTTCTTTCTTCCAAATAGAAATTTATATCTCCTAAAAACTCTTTTATTTTACCATCTCTAAATTCGTAAACACTATCTGTTAACCCTTGAAGAAAATCTCGGTCGTGAGACACTAATAACAAAGTCCCTTCAAAATTCTGTAATGCTACTTTTAAAACATTTTTAGATTTAATATCCAAATGGTTGGTAGGCTCATCCATTACCAATACATTAAAAGGATGTAATAACATTTTACAAAGAGCTAACCTATTTCTTTCTCCTCCAGAAAGTACTTTCACTTTTTTATCCACATCGTCTCCACGAAATAAAAAGGATCCCAACATATCCCTAACCTTTGAACGATTACTGTCTCGAGCTTCATCTAACATAGTGTCGAGAATTGTTTTCTCGCCATCTAGATAATCGGCTTGATTTTGAGCAAAATATCCTATTTGAACATTGTGTCCTAATTTAAGCGTTCCACTATTTTCAATTTCTCCTACAATAATTTTAGCCAAAGTAGTTTTTCCTTGACCATTTTGTCCTACAAAAGCAGTTTTAGTGTTACGCTCAATCATCATATCAACTTCATTAAGCACCACTTTCTCTCCATATTTTTTTCCAACCCTCTCTGCTTCTACAACAACTCTACCTGGCTGTACAGAAACTGGGAAACGAATATTCATTACCGCATTGTCTTCTTCGTCAACCTCAATTCTTTCTACTTTGTCTAATTTTTTAATGAGCGACTGTGCCATGGAAGCTTTAGAAGCTTTTGCTCTAAACTTTTCAATTAACTTTTCGGTTTGCTGAATTTGCTTCTCTTGATTTTTTTGAGCATTCATTTGAAGCTCTCTCATCTCCGCTCTAAGCTCTAAATATTCGGAATAAGGTTTATTATAATCGTATGCTTTTCCTAAAGAAATTTCAATCGTACGGTTGGTAACATTGTCTAAAAACATTTTATCATGAGAAACAATAACAACTACCCCCGCATAGGTTTTCAAAAATTGCTCCAACCAAATAATAGATTCTATATCCAAGTGGTTAGTTGGCTCATCCAGTAAAAGCACGTCGTTATCTTGTAGTAATAATTTGGCCAACTCAATACGCATACGCCACCCCCCAGAAAACGTATCGGTTAATTTATTAAAATCTTCCCTCTTAAAACCAAGTCCTAATAATACTCTTTCTGTTTTTCCTTGATAATTATAACCTCCAATTATTTCGTAACGATGCGTTAAATCGCTCAAATCAATCATTAATTGATTATACGCTTCACTTTCGTAATCTGTACGCTCTACTAATTGACGGTTTATGTTGTCTAACTGAAGTTCCATCGCTTTAATTTCCTCAAAGGCTTGGTACGCTTCTTCTAGCACGGTATTTCCTAAAACAAAATCTATATCTTGTTTTAAAAAGCCTATTCGTACTTCTTTATCTGTTGAAATAACACCACTGTCTGGCTCCATTTCTTTAGACAATAATTTGAGCATGGTAGACTTTCCTGCACCGTTTTTTCCGATAAGACCAACACGATCTCCAGGGCTTAATCTAAAAGCTATTTCTTCAAATAAATATTCCCCTCCAAAGGAGACAGAAAGGTTATGGACATTCAACATTTTAATGATAATTATCAGTTAGAAAATACTAGAATATAGTACTTTTACATAAAATTTTTGCAAATGTTAAAAAAAGGAAGCAAACTATACAGCATTTTAACAGGAACTTGTCCTAAATGTCATGAAGAAAGCATGTATGCTAGTCAAAACATGTACAATCCGAGTGAAACATTACATATGAAAGAACATTGTGCCTCTTGTGGCACTAAATATAAAATAGAACCTTCCTTTTTTTACGGAGCTATGTATGTAAGTTATGCCGTTGGAACAGCTTTTGCTGTAGCTGCTTTTATCATTTCATTTCTTTTTATTGGTACAAGTTTAAAAACTTCCTTTTTTGTAATTATTGGGACTATGATTGCTTTTATGCCAATAATTATGAGATTGTCAAGAAATATTTGGATTAATTTTTTCTTTAAATACGATTCAAAAGCAGCTGCGCAATATAAAAATATAGCAGAATCATAATCTTTTTAATTCCCCAGACATTGTCTTGAGTATATTAAAGAGGTCTGCATCGAAATAAGTTAAATTTATTTCTTTTGAATACCTCATGAGCTCGCCTCGAAGTAGCTGATTTAATTCTTTAAATATCTTTTTTTCCAACATATTTAGTTGGATACTTCTTTTTATACCGAACAATATCCATCTCCTTTTCTAAAGGAATGTTTTTTTCTATAGAATCAAATAGTTTTTTTGCTGCGTAAGGAGAAATCATCACTCCACGACTTCCTAATCCATTTAAAATATGAAGTCGTTCATATTGAGGGTGTGTCCCTATTAAAGGTCTCCTATCTGTTACAGTAGGACGAACCCCTGCTAAATGATCAACTATTTTATAAGTGCTTTTCAAAAATTTTTGTAACCCTTCCTCTAATTCTTCTTTCGATTCTTGTGTAGGGGTATTAGTTTTATCTTTCCATTTATTAGTAGCCCCAACCTTAAACTTATTACCTCCCAGGGGAATAATAAACACTCCAGATTTTAATATAAAATCCAATTCCAAATCTTCTACCTCTATATCTAAAAGCTCCCCCTTAGTCCCTACCAACGGCAAATAATTAAAGTACTTATTTTTATTAAGCCCAAAACCTTCACAAAAAATAATGTGTTTTGCTTTAATACCTCTGTAAGCTACATAATCGTCGTTTACAACAAGTTCATCATAATTAAAACGCTCTTGAACTAAATTATCATTTTCCTTTAAATAGTTTATATAACTAAGTTGCAATAAATCCGTATCCACTCTTCCTGTTCCGAGCACTTCCCCAAAACCAAGAGGTGCATCTATATTTGGGTTTGTATTTTTAATTAATTTATCTGATAAAAAAGGCTGTAGTATAGGTTTATCAGAAGCCTCAAACCACATATTTTGCTCTTCTACGGAAACAAACCTTCTAAAAACTGGAGTTTTATAATCTATTTTAATGGAGAGTTTGTTTTCTAACTTTTTATAGTATGGAGTTAACATTGCTAACTGCTCTTGCGACCGCCAAACTCCCGTAAACCTTTTTAACGTAACAGGGTTATACATTCCGCCAGCAACATTTGAGGATTGTTGGGAATTGTCATCAAAAACAATATAAGATTTATTATTCTCTTCTAATTGCTCACAAAAAGCAATCCCACCTAGACCTACCCCAATAATTATATAATCAATCATACTACAAAAATACTATTTCTGATTGAGAACATAAGGAAAGAATGTTTTGTTATAGAGTAAACTCCCTCGGAGCAAGCTCACCAGGCAATCAACCACCTCGAGGCAAGCCTACGAAGTGTTCAAAGGAAAAATAATTTAATCCATTTAGACGTAGAGCCCTTCAGAAAACTCAGGACAAGCTCTGGGCAATAAAACCCTCAATGAAGGATTAAAAGGAAAAGCTAAAAAATATTTCACCGCAATTCCTTAAGTAAACTGAGGACAGGTTTTGGAGCATTCAAATCTCAATTCCCGAGTAAAATTATTAAGTTTAATCCCAAATAAAAGCCTCTATATTTTTTATAATAAAGAGGGTTTATAAAACCTATTTACTTCAAATAAGTTTCTTTCTAAAAATTACTAATATCAATAATAAAATAAATAAGACCTCGTATCCAGTACTTGTTATGGTAACAAGAAAACTTGATTTGGCAATTAAAAAATACATCATATTACACGTCATTTAAACTATCAACTAAGAACAGATAACATTAATAGGGATGGGGGATCCTGCTATTTTGAACATGTTTTTTATCAATCAACTTTGAAAATATATTTTATAAATAGCACAAAGTAATTTTAAGAATAAACACTATAATTAATGATATTTTATTCCTGTATAAAGCACGGAAAGACATGGGAATTAAAGAACATTTAACAAAGAAGTCTATTTACAATATAAAGACTTAAGAAGAAAGTATCGACACAGAATAATCTATATCAAACCAAATAAAAAAAACCTACTAATTTCCACCTATTATTACTCTCTTACTTAAGCCTTTATCAATAAACCAACCTGAAATTCAACCTTATAAACTAAATGTTTATTCAGTTTAAATTCAGTGATAAAAATAGGATGTAGAAGAGAATAAATTAAAAAAGTAGCTACATTGAAATCTTTTAATTAGATACATTAATTTTAATATAGGATTTTCTAATAAATATCAAACTTATACTATATATCAATTATTCCTAGACTATGCTTTAGCAGTTACCTTTTAAAGAAAAAAATTCATTAATGTCCGAGTAAAAACACAAGACCGCTTTGCTATAAGAGAAAAGAACAAAGACTAAATCTTAACTATTATAAAATGAGCAGCTTAAAGAAATAACATTACTAAAATCCTCTTTTTATTCATTTTTCTTAATAGCAAGGGGCTATTTTAAAAACCTCATTTGAACCTTAATACAAGTGGAGTTCAATAAATTCCGTTAACTTTTATCCGTCAACAATAATTTCTGAATCTGTGCCCAAAATTCATCAAAACCGTGATATCACACTAAAACTCGAAGGATTATACCAAAATACCAACCAATAAAGGTTATTTGGAAAGTATATAACCTTCCTCAATAGCTTTTAAAATTAAATCAACAGTTCTATTGACTCCCATTTTAGCCATCAATCTTTTACTGTAAAAATGAATTGTATTTACGCTTAAATCAAGTTTATAAGCAATTTCTTTGGCAGTCATTCCATCACACATAAGATGAAGCAATTGTACTTCCCGAGGAGATAATTTCACTTCTTTTTTACTAAAATTTGCCACCATTGCCTGTGTTGCATTCTCACTAAAAAAAGGTTTTATGTTTTCTCTTTGAAATGCTGCATAGCAGCTATAAGGTCGGACATAGCGTCTTGTTTAGTAACATACGCATTTGCCCCAAGTGAAATAACATCCTTCATTATCTTAGTAGAAACTGAAGAAGAAAGTACTATTATTTTTAGGTCTTTATTAAACTCTCGTATTTCTTTTATTATTTGTAGCCCATTTATTTTAGGCATAAAAATATCTAGAATTACAAGGTTTACTTCATTATTTTTCAAAAATTCAATAAACGGGGAGTGCGAAGTAAATGCTTCTTTAGTCTTAATTTCAGAGACCTTTTCCAAAACCTCCATTACCATGTCAGTAATCATTTTATGATCATCTAATATAGCTACACGCATAAATTCATTCCCTTTAATGTCTTAATTAACAACAAATTTATAGAAAATATTTATAACAAAGTTTATTTTTTTCTTTTGAAGAAGAATTAATAACTCTAATTGAGTATTACAATTACGACTACCCATTTAGAAATAAAGAAAATTTAAACAAAAAAAGCTTCAATTTTCATTGAAGCTTTTTGCGGTCTGGACGGGATTCGAACCCGCGACCCCATGCGTGACAGGCATGTATTCTAACCAGCTGAACTACCAGACCTTTTTTATTGGAGTGCAAATATACACGCTATTATTAATTATACAAACCTTTTCTAGAAAATGAATAAAATAAAAAAAGCCTTCAACAGCTCGACAGAATCGAGAGGAAAGCCTTTCATTGGTTTAACTACTAAACCGCCGACAGTATTTTCATACCATCGAACAACACAACTATTTTTATGCGAAAAAAGCTTCAATTCTCATTGAAGCTTCTTGCTTTTCGCGGTCTGGACGGGATTCGAACCCGCGACCCCATGCGTGACAGGCATGTATTCTAACCAGCTGAACTACCAGACCCTTTGTTATTGCGAGTGCAAATATACAGCGCATTTTTAATTCTACAAGTATTTTTATCTAAAAAATAAAAATATTTTTTAGATCCTAAATAAACTTTTGACGTTCAACTAAATACGTTTGAAGTATTTTATTAAAATTCTGATTCACATCAACTTCAACGTATGTAATTCCATATTTAGCACAGCGTAATTTAAGTTCTTCTTGAAAATGCAGCATCATTTTCTCGTAAGACTCCTTTATATTTTCAGCAAATAAATCTATAGACACTCCTGTTTCCACATCTACAAATCGTTTTGGAGTATTGTTAAACTGAAATTCAAACTCCTTTTCTTTATCCATAACATGAAAAAAGACAACCTCATGTTTATTGTATTTTAAATGTTGAAGTGCTTGAAATAACTTTTCTTGGTCTGTTTCTGTTTGAAACAGATCTGTAAACAAAAAAATAAGACTTCGCCTATGAATTTTAGTTGCTATTTGGTGTAAGTAAGTGTAGGTTTTTGTTTGAGCAGCATTCAACTTATTTTTTATTAAAAGACCTTCCAAAGTATTTAATAATAAATGTCTATGGCGCTCACTCCCTTTCTCTGGCGCATAAAAATCGTACGCATCAGAATAAATACTTAAACCTACAGCATCACGCTGTTTTTTAAGAAACTTCATTAATGCAGCAGAAGCCAATACCGAAAAACCTATTTTATTTAGGTTGTTAATAGATTGCTTTTTTATAGATGGATAATGCATCGATGCGGAATTATCTATAATTAAATGACACCGTAAATTGGTTTCCTCATCATACTTTTTAGTATACAATTTATCTGTTTTCCCAAATAGCTTCCAATCAATATGGCGGGTACTTTCGCCTTGATTATATATTTTATGCTCTGCAAATTCTGAAGAAAAACCATGAAACGGACTTTTATGCATTCCACTAATAAACCCCTCCACAACTTGACTGGCTAGTAATTCTAAATTGCCAGATAATTCTAAATTATTAATTACTGCTTGTAATTTCATGCTATCTCTTTCTCCTAAAATAATATGCCTCCTAAAAACTGTAGGCATTTTTTATAATTTACTTACAATCTTAACCGTTATAAATTATAGTGATTAAATTTACTTTATTACTTTTACACATCCAATTATATTTAACACATGAGCAAATCTTTTGAGCGCTACCAGAAACGCAAACTTATATCTTCATACTTTTCTGTGATTTTAAGTATCGCCCTTGTTTTGTTTTTATTAGGTGTTTTAGGCTTACTTGTAATTAACACCAAAAAACTAGCAAACCACTTTAAAGAACAAGTAGCAATTACTGTATTTTTAAAAGATAACGCTAAAGAAGTAGAAATAAACCAGCTACAAAAAAGTTTGGCAATGACAGCCTATACCAAAACGGCTACTTTTGTATCTAAAGAAGAAGCTGCAGAAGACCATAGCAAAGAAATTGGGGAGAATTTCTTAGATTTTTTGGGGTATAACCCGCTTCAAAATTCAATAGATGTACACCTCAATGCCGATTATGTAGCTACAGATAGTATTCAAAAAATAGCAGATAACCTCTCTAAAAAAGATTATGTAGCTGAAGTTTCCTACGACAAACCTTTAATTTCTTTACTGAATGAAAATGTAAAACGGATGAGTTTTTGGATTCTAATTGCTAGTGGTGTTTTTACATTAATTGCTGTTTTATTAATTAACAGCTCTATTCGTTTATCGGTATATTCTAAAAGGTTTATCATTAAAACGATGCAAATGGTGGGAGCCACAAAAAGATTTATTCGTAAACCTTTTATATGGAATAGCATAAAACTTGGCATGGTTGGCGCTTTGGTTGCCATAATTGCTATGGCCGGTCTCTTATACTATGTAAATAGCATTATGCCACAACTAAATTTACTCTCAGATCCACTTATGTTGGTCATTTTATTTATAGGAATATTTGTAATAGGCATCATTATTACGTGGATAAGTACGTATATTGCCACCCAACGATTTTTGAACTTAAGAACAGACGATTTATATTATTAAAAAGAATATCGTGAAAAATAAAACACAAAATACTACAGATAAAGAATTTATATTTCAAAAGAAGAATTATATGTTTATGTTCATCGGTCTAGCCTTTATTGCTATAGGTTTTATATTGATGAGTGGCGGTGGGAGTAACGACCCAGCTGTTTTTAATCCTGATATTTATAATTTTAGAAGAATTAGGTTAGCACCTACGCTAGTTCTTATTGGTTTTGGAATTGAGGTTTACGCTATCCTTTTAAATCCAAATAAAAAGAAAAATAACTAATTTAAATTTAATTCCATCACTATAAAGCATGGAGGTTATAGACGCTATAATCCTTGGTATTATACAAGGCCTTACAGAATTTTTACCAGTTTCTTCTAGCGGACATTTAGAGCTTGGAAAGGCTATTTTAGGAGATAATTCCGTACCACAAGAAAGTTTACTTTTTACAGTTGTGCTCCATTTTGCTACTGCTTTAAGCACCATGGTAGTTTTTAGAAAAGATATTTTAGAAATTCTCAAAGGCATTTTTCAGTTTACTTGGAACGAGGAACTTAAATTTTCTTTAAAAATAATTATCTCCATGGTTCCAGCTGCACTCATTGGCTTCTTCTTTGAGGAACAGCTAGGAATGCTATTTAACGGTAACGTTTTACTAGTTGGTTTTATGCTTATAGTTACCGCTCTTTTACTTTATTTGGCGGATAAAGCTAAACACACTGGAAAACCTGTAAGCTATTCCAATGCATTTGTTATTGGTATTTCTCAAGCTATTGCAATGCTTCCAGGTATTTCAAGGTCTGGCGCAACAATCTCTACTTCTGTGTTATTAGGAAATGACAAAAGTAAAGCTGCCCGTTTTTCCTTTTTAATGGTAGTTCCGCTTATCTTCGGAAAAATAGCTAAAGATATTCTAAGTGGAGATTTATCCTATGAAGGACATAACACACAAGCATTAGCAATGGGTTTTTTAGCAGCTTTTATTTCTGGAATTCTAGCTTGTACCTGGATGATTAAATTAGTAAAAAACAGCAAATTGGTGTATTTTGCTATGTACTGTTTTATTGTTGGGCTAATTGCAATAACGCTTGGCTATTTTTATTAATCGAATTCTTTTTTTATGATATATACCGAAGAAAATATTAAAAGCGGACAAATATTACTTATTGACAAACCGCTAACTTGGTCTTCTTTTCAAGCGGTAAATAAAATAAAATGGGCTATCAAGAAAAAATTTGGCCTTAAAAAAATAAAAGTCGGACATGCTGGAACTCTAGACCCATTAGCAACAGGACTTTTAATTATCTGTACTGGAAAATTCACTAAAAAAATTCCAGAACTACAAGGACAAATAAAAGAGTACACAGGCACTATTACATTGGGCGCTACACGTCCATCTTATGACATGGAGACAGAAGTGGACCAAGTATTTCCTATTGAGCATATTTCAGAAGAAAAAATTAAAGAAGCTACTAAAAACTTTATAGGAGAAATAGATCAATTCCCTCCTGTTTTTTCAGCCTTAAAAAAAGACGGAAAACGACTCTATGAATATGCTCGTGAAGGGGTTGAAGTGGAAATAAAATCGCGTAAAATAACTATCGAAGCATTTGAAATTACTGCTATTAACCTTCCAGAAGTAGCGTTTAGAGTTGTTTGCAGCAAAGGCACCTACATTAGGTCACTAGCACACGATTTTGGCAAAGCTCTTAATTCAGGAGGATATTTATCTGTGTTAAGAAGAACCAAAATAGGAGATTTCAACGTAGATAATGCTATAACACCCGATGATTTTACAGAAATATTACAACCCTAAAAGACATAAATATTTTTATCTTTAGCATTCAGGTCGTTTTTAAAATATGGACTTAAAAGAACTAATAAAAAAACTCAACGAAGCTAATGATAAATTTATTAGCAAATTAGACGAGCTTAATAACAAGCAATTAGCACTTATTATTTCGAGCTGTTTAATGGGGATTTTTTTGTTGACACTGCTTAACATAAAATTGTCTGGACAAAAAGAAGAAGAGTTTTTATATGAATTAAGCTTCGACGAGGAACTCTTAAAAGAAGAAATTCCGCAGGAAGAAGAAATGACCCTAACCGAACTAGAAACTCATAAAGCATATAATGAAGCTGAAAAAAGTGAATATGCAGATGATGTTGATAATTTTAAAACTCTTGAAGAATTAGAGCAAGAAAAGCAAGATGCTGCTAGTGAAAATCCTGATAACTCTGAAAGTCTAAACGACAACGCTGCTATAAATGAAGGTTATTCTAGTGAATATGCAAAAAAACTACAAGAACAACGCAGAAAAATAGAAGCGCTAAAAAGAAAAGGAGAAGCACCAAAAGTTAACATAAAAAGAAGAACTACAATTAGCTATTCCTTAATTGATAGATATGATGTAAGTCTTCCAAATCCTGTTTATACTTGCGAGAGCTTTGGCAAAGTGGTAATAAATATAAAAGTTAGTCCACAAGGAGATGTAACAGACGCTTCTTTTAATAAAAATAGCTCTACCACCCAAAACGGATGCCTTGTAGACAACGCCATAAATTACGCACTAAAAGCTAAATTTAGCTCCGCAAACACAAGTTCAGAACAACCTGGAACGATTACCTATTTATTTCAAGGAGAGTAATTCCAAAAGATCGGCTATTGTATTTTCTCCCTTATCTTTATTGTACCAAATTTGCAAATCTTGTTTAAACTCAGCAGTTAAAGTTCCGTGCTTTTCTTTATAAGTTTTTACCATATTTGTTGCTATAGAAGGTCTCGGTCCCCAACAATCTATAACCTCTTTTATAGCTTCATCAACCATTATAAGTTTAGGAATAGAACGGCTTCCACGTGTTAAAAAGTTATCCATCAACTCAGAATTTTCGTCTCTTAAAACAACTTTAAGAGTTATATTATTAGAAGCTTCGGCTATTTTATTAATTATAGGGAGTGTTTGCGCCGCATCCCCACACCAACTTTCAGTCAAAACTACCCAAATAACTTTTCTGTCCAAAGACTGCAATTTTTCTAGCACTTCTTCAGAAAGCTTAGTAGTTTTATCCAACCGCTTCATCCGTTTATGGTTTAACAAACTATAATTACTCAAAGCTTCTGTCTGCGCTACTCCAGTTGATTTATTTTCTAACACTAACTGGTCCACTAACACTCGGTAATCTGAATATGTATATCCTGTTTTAAACGCTTCTTTAATGAGTTTTTTTACTATTTCTTCCATAAAATTTATATCGGCAAATACTACATTATTATTTCATATCTTAGACTCAAATTTATGTAAAACTTACAGCAATTAAGCTGATAAATATCATACGTATGCAACGATGTGGATGGTGTGTAGGCGATACACTTTACGAAGATTATCATGACAATGAATGGGGAGTTCCAGTTTATGATGATGCTACTATTTTTGAGTTTCTAATCCTAGAAACCTTTCAAGCTGGACTTAGTTGGATTACCATTCTAAGAAAGCGTGAGAATTTCCGAAAAGCTTTTGACAATTTTGACTATAAAAAAATTGCGAAGTACAACACCTCTAAATATGATTCTCTTCTTTTAGATGAAGGAATTATTAGAAATAAGTTAAAAATTAAAGCAACTATTTCCAACGCTCAGAATTTTATTAAAATTCAAGAAGAACATGGAAGTTTTAGTAAATATATATGGAGTTTTGTTGATGGGAAACCGATTCAAAACAAAGTTGAAAATTACAAAGAAGCTCCTGCAAATACAGCTATTTCTGATGCTCTGAGTAAAGATTTAAAAAAACGCGGATTTAAATTTGTAGGCTCTACAGTAATGTATGCACATATGCAAGCTACTGGTATGGTTAACGACCATGAAGTTAATTGCTTTAGATATAACCAAGTAAAATCTCCTTGAGAACACCCAAGCAAAACCTAAAATACTAAAAGAGAACTAAAAAGTATTTTGCCACAAAACTCTGGGCATACTCAGAACAATTTATAAAACATTTAAGTATTGATTATTGAGGACAAACTAATTAGATTTCAAAACACTTATAAAAACCTCCCTTGGAATTTCACGAGCGCCAAGGGAATACAAATGATCTGTATATAACTGACAATCTATTAACTTATAATTTTCTTTTTCTAACTTCTGTGCTAAATATATAAACGCAGTTTTGGAGGCATTACTCATTTTTGAAAACATACTTTCACCACAAAATATATGTCCTAAATCTACCCCATAGAGTCCGCCAACCAATTCATTTTCATACCAAACCTCAACAGATTTAGCCACTCCCATCTTATGCAGTTTTATATAAGCGGTAGTCATATCTTCATCAATCCAAGTTCCATCTTGCCCCTTTCTCTCAATTTTAGCACAATTTCTAATAACATCTTCGAAAGCTTTATTATAAGTAATTTTGAAAATCTTCTTCTTCAAAACAGTCTTCATACTTTTAGAAATTTTTATGTGAGAAGGCACTAAAACCATTCTCGGATCTGGACTCCACCACAATATTAAATCTCCTTGATCAAACCATGGAAAAATTCCTTGGTTATACGCCTCAATAAGTCTTTCTGTTGATAAATCTCCCCCTACGGCAACTACTCCATCTACAGAAGCATTTTCTACTGGCGGAAATACTATCTTTTCTGTGAGAAAAAACATTTAATCCTTTGTTTTTAGTTGTAAAATTTAAAAAATATAGTAAAAAAAGTATATTTAACTTGTATATATTGAATTATTATTACATTTTTGATATATGTCATTGTAACCAATTATTTTCATCATTGCTTTTTGAGTTTAATACAATGACGTACCTAAAACCACAATATTAAGTCTCAACAATTTTTGTTGAGACTTTTTTTATATATCACTTATAATTTACACCAAAAAAAAGAGCCCTTAGGACTCCTTTTTTCTTTCTATTTTTTTTATCACACCTTAGATCAAGCCTAAGATGTATTTATATAAAACAAATTAACTCATTGAGCGCAGATTCCTTTAATAAACTCAGGACAGGCTTTAGAGAATTAAACTCACTATGAGATTAAAAAGGAAGATCGTCGTGATCATCTTCTTTAAAATCGTTTGCTGGTTCAAAAGCATCTTCCGGCGGCATTGGTGGCATTTCTGGCGCACCATTTCCTGCTGGCTGTAAATTCTCAATTCTCCAACCTTGGATAGAATTAAAATACTTAGTTTCTCCTTGCGGATTAACCCATTCTCTACCTCTAAGATTAATACTTACCTTTACTTGTTGTCCTACTTGATATGCGTTAAGAATATCGCATTTATCTTGAACAAACTCAATCATAATATGTTGAGGATATTGCTCTTCCGTAGTTACTACCATTTCTCTTTTTCTAAAACCATTGTTTCCAAAAGTTTTAGTCTCATCAATCAACTTTATTTTTCCTTGTACTTCCATGCGTCAAAAATATTAAAATATATTCAATTTATTTAGCCAATAATAGTTTCCATGCAGAAACAACATCATTATTTGCAATCATCTCTTGAGCTTTTGCGTGTATCTGTGCTATATCATCGGCACTTATTAACTCTCTTATTTTTATAGAACTCTCAACAAACTCTTCTATTTCTTCTTTTGAGGGAACTCTTTCTACATTCCCTAAAACACCTAAATCGTTACCTGTTAGCACTTTACTATTTCTAATATCAAAAGGAATATTATCAATCCCAATTCCTATGCTAGCTAAAGGCTTTGGCACCTCAAACATTCCTAAATTAGCACGACTGTACCAATTTCCTCCCATTCTACTTACCAAATCTATTTTGTGCTGATCTATTTGTCCATTTTCATCTAAAACAGCTTCATTTATATGAAGTTTAACTACTTCACAAACAATTAAATTTCCAGCCCCCCCTTCTTCTCCTAGAGCAATAACTTCATTCACTTTACACTCAAATTGTACTGGCGACTCCCCCACTCTAAATGGTTTTATAAGCTCCGACTTTAACATTGTAAGTCCTGCTTTTTCAAACTCATTAACTCCTTTTGGATACTCTGTACTACTTAAAGAAACTTGCTGAACTATATTATAATTTACAATGTTAACAACAACTTCTTTAGTTTCTAATATATTTTCCAAAGTATGCTTTGTAGTATTATCTCGAACCCTTCTATTTGCAGAAAAAATCATAATAGGTGGATTGGAACTATACACATTAAAAAAACTAAAAGGCGATAGATTTACAGCTCCATTAGCATCAATAGTACTAGCAAAAGCAATAGGCCTTGGTCCTACTGCTCCAAGTAGATAACCATGAAGTTTGCCTGTGGATATTTCTTTAGGATCTATAGATAACATACTGTTGTTTTAAACAAAAATAGCTTAAATAAAACGGAGGCAAAAATGTTTTAATACAAAGTAATCCCTCCATTTTTAAATTTTAAAAAGCCCCTAGTTTAGAATTGCGTTGATGGCTAGCGCAGCTAAAACCCTTATCCGCAGAATAGTAACCGAAATCTCTGAGATCAGGAGTGTAGCGACGCAGCGTTACGGTTTTTCGACCTCGTTGTCAAAAAAACCATACATTTTAAACCTTTGTAGGTGAAGCAACAATAAATTTGATGGTTTTACTTTATATTTATACATTGTCAAGTAAAATTCCTCAAAAAAGCCATGAGATATAAGAGGAAATAAATTTTTCGACAAAAGTGTCGGAGCAATAAACCTCGATAAATGAGTAAAAACTTTTCTTCGAATAAATGAAAAAAGCTACCCGTTGGATTCTTATAATGTCCTCATTTGTAATTGTTATTTCTATTTTATGGAATACCTATGTTTTCTTTCAGAAATTTAAAGAAGAAGAGCGTACTAAAATGAAAATTTGGGCGGAAGCATTAGGAGAGTTTTTACAAACTACCGATTTAGACCGCGATTTAGGGAATCTTACCTTAGCTGTTATAAAAAATAACACCAGTACTCCTATGATATATATGGGGAAAAATGGAGAAGTTAGGTCGAATAATCTTCCAGAAGAAAAAGCTAATGATTCTATATACATAAGAAATAAAGTCCGACAATTTGTATCCGAAAATGCTCCTATTGAAGTTACTTTTAGAGCAGAAAAATACGGAACATTATATTACGGAAATTCAGATGTTTTAAACAATTTAAAATATTATCCCATAGCGCTTATTTTAATAATCGTTTTCTTTGGAGGTACTGTTTACTTTTTCTATCAAATTTCTAAAGTAGCAGATCAAAATAAACTCTGGGCTGGAATGGCAAAAGAAACTGCACACCAAATAGGAACTCCGCTCTCTTCTCTTTTAGGATGGGCAGAACTATTAAAGTCTGAAAATGTAAACCCTACCATTACTCAAGAAATAGAAAAAGATATCGATAGACTCTCTACCATTACAGAACGCTTTTCCAAAATAGGCTCTGTACCAAAATTAGAACGCCTAGATGTTATTTCAGAAACAAAAAATACATTTGATTATATCCAAGCCAGAAGTTCTAAATTGGTAGATTTTCATTTCAAAGCTCCAGCTAAAGAAATATACAGTCTTGTTAACCCTCAACTCTATAGTTGGACTATTGAAAATCTCATCATAAACTCTATTGATGCTATGAAAGGAAAGGGGAAATTAGAAATTGAAATTTTTGAAGATAAGAAAACAGTAAAAATAAACGTTATAGACACAGGAAAAGGAATTATGAAAAGTGATTTTTACAAAATATTCGAACCAGGCTATACCACCAAAAAAAGAGGTTGGGGTCTAGGACTATCTCTGGTAAGAAGAATTATTGAAGATTACCATGATGGGAAAGTAAAAGTTTTAAATTCTGTTTTAGGAAAAGGAAGTACTATACAGGTTACTCTTAAGACTGAAGAACTATAAATCAAAATAAACCTACAGTGAAAACTATACAAAAAGAAATTAAGGAAGCCTCATTAACCAATAATTGTCCTGAATGTTTTTCAAACCAAGGGCTCTTACTCACTTTTTACCAAAAACATATTGAGAGTGCTTGGTATATAAATGCTACAAAAGAAATAACCGACAAAATTGTTTGTGGAAATTGTAACACAACTATTTATCCTGTTCGATGGACGGAAGACATTGAAAGAGTAAGAGAGTTTTATGCAAAAACTGTTGAAAACCCAAAAACATACTTTAAACTAACTCGGCTTTCTATTTTTATGATGTTAGCAATTGTTGGAATTGCCATTGCAGTTTTTATATTTCTACGTAGCAATAATAGTATCTAAAAGACTAAACTATAGCAGCACTTACTTTTTTAGCAATTTCTTTAAACTCATCATCGGATAGCTTTACTTTTTGCTGAAAAGTCATTTCGCTCATAGCATTTAAAGGAATTAAATGAACATGCGTATGCGGAACTTCTAGTCCTACCACAGCAATCCCTACTCTTTTACAATCTATTACTTTTTCAAGTGCTTTGGCTACTTTTCTAGAAAAAGACATTAACCCCATATAAGTCTCTTCATCTAAATCGAAGATTTTATCTATTTCTTTTTTAGGAATACATAGCGTATGGCCTTTTGCATTAGGATTGATATCCAAAAAGGCGTAAAAATTTTCATCTTCAGCTACTTTATAACTAGGGATATCTCCATTAATAATTTTTGTAAAAATTGTTGCCATACAAGGAAAAAACTTCAGTTTCTATTTAAACTCTAAAATAAAAAAGGTTTGACTAACAGCCAAACCTTTTTTATACTAAACACCGTTTAATTATAACAATGTATCGATTGCTTCATTATATGCTGTTTTAGGAGCAACACCTACTTGTCTTCCTACAACTTCTCCATTTTGAAAAACTAAAACTGTAGGTATATTTCTTACGCCGTATTTAGCTGCAAATTCTTGATTAGCATCAACATCTACTTTTCCAATAACAGCTTTACCTTCGTATTCTTCGGTTAATTGGTCAATAATTGGAGCCACCATTCTACATGGACCACACCAAGCTGCCCAAAAATCTACTAATACTGGTTTGTCACTTTTTAAAACTACTTCATCAAAAGTAGCATCTGTTATCTCTAAAGCCATTTTATTTAATTTTAATGTGTTCTACTTTATTATGCAAATTTAGTCAAATATTTCTCGAATCCTTACAGAGAGCATATATGTTTTTACTATAAAACCATTTGATTTTCTGATAGGAATCTTAAATTTATAAAATAACTATTAATATTATTGCTATTTTACTATCTTCATAAGATGAAGCACCCCTCTATACTTTTATTTTTTTTAGTTTCGAGTTTCATTATTAAAGCACAAGAACTCAATTCCATAGAAGACAATTTTTCATGGAGTCCCCTATATGTAAAAGCCTCTGCATACAATTCTTTAAAAACGCAAACCGTTGGAAATCCTGCTATAAGTGCATGGGGAGATACTTTACAACCTGGAATGAAAGCAATTGCAATCTCAAGAGATTTACTAAAATTAGGAATTACCCATAATACCCCTATTAAAATTGAAGGTTATGAAGGTATTTATTTTGTAAAAGATAAAATGAATGCACGCTACCGAAAAAAAATTGATATTTATATGGGAATAGAGCTTCAAAAAGCGAGGGATTTTGGAAACAAGAATCTTAAAATCTGGTATGGAATTCCTCAAAAAAATGAAAATTAACCTCTAAAACTAATTTTCTACTAAAATTGACACCTACTTTTTAAATTCCAGAGGAAAAGTTCTATTTTTAGGAATCATTAATCAAAAAATACTATCATGAAGTCTTTAATTTATCTTTTATCATTCTTAATTCTACTAGCTTCCTGCAAAAATGAACCTGAAGGGACTAACGCTTTAACCTTAGGAAAACTTACTCTTGAGGATGCCACCCCCTCTCCAGGAGATTCATTAAATATAAGTTACAATGAAAAAGCAGTAGATAGCATCGAAGCTATGTTCTATTACCTTGTAAATACCAATGCTTATGCAGTTGATATTCATTTAAAAAATGATACTAAAAATACATTAAAAGCAACAATTCAAATTCCTGATTCGGCTGCTGCTATTGCCTTCAATATTAAAAAAAATGAAGAAATAGATAACAACAACAAAGAAGGTTACATTATTCCTTTGCACAATTCTGAAGGACATATTATTGCTGGAAGTAATGCCGCAAAAGCATATTATAGATTAAATTTTGGCGAAAGAAATGAATTGGAGGTAAATAAAGATTCTATTGTTACTGCAATCCAAAAAGATATTACAGAACACCCTGAAATTTCTAAAGAATGGAAGCTTGTTTACCTAGACTTAATGTATAAAGAACGTAAAGAAGAAGGAAAAAAATTAGTAACTAAATACATCGATTCGCTGTCTTCTAAAGAATCTCTAACAGAAAAAGAGTACCAATCTTTACTAAGAATGTATAATTTAACTGGAAATAAAGAAAAGGCAGATTCTATAAAAACTGCTGCAATTGCTACTTTTCCAAAAAGTAAAATTGCAGAACGAGAATCGCTAATTAAAGTTTATGAAATTAAAGATTTAGATGAAAAAACTAAGGCTTATGCAGATTTTAAGACGAAATTTCCTGAAGCAACTGGTCAAATAAACGATGCTGTACTTAGAACTATTGCATTGGCATATAATAAAGAAGGAGACGTTGCTAAATTTGATGAATACGCTAATCAAATCGATGAAGAATTAAACAAAGCTTCTGTTTATAATAGTGTTGCTTGGGAAAAAGCAGAAGCAAAAAAAGATTTAGATTTTGCTGAAAACCTATCCAAACAATCTCTTGAATTAATTAATTCTCTAAAAGAAGATCCCTCTAATAAACCAGATTATTTCTCTGAAAGTCAGTTTAAAAACAGACTAGAGGGAACTTATCAAATGTATGCAGATACGTATGGTTTAATTTTATTTCAACAAGGAAAAACAAAAGAAGCTATTGATACTCAAAAAATAGCTGTAGGCGATGGAAAAAGTGTAGATGTAAATAAAAGATATCTAGAGTTTTTAATGACCGATAAACAATACAAAACTGTATTGGAAAAAGGAGAATCTTTTATAAAGTCTGGAAACTCTAATCCTGAAATGTTAGATTATTATGTTACAGCATATAAAGAAGTTAATGGAGAAGAAGGGCTTGAAGCTAAAGTTGCCGAATTAGAAGCTGCTGCACATAATTTATTAGTAGAAAAAATTAAAAGCAATTTAATAAGTGAAGAAGCAGCAGAATTTGCACTAAAAGACATGGAAGGTAAAGAGGTGAGTCTTTCTTCATTAAAAGGAAAAGTTGTTATTCTTGATTTTTGGGCAACTTGGTGTGGCCCATGTAAAGCCTCTTTTCCAGAGATGCAACAGCTTGTAGAAAAATATAAAGACAATGAAAATGTGGCAATTTTGTTTGTAAATACTTTTGAGAACACTCCTAAAAGAGAAAAAGACATTACCGATTTTATTACTAAAAACAAATATGATTTCCATGTAATTCTCGATGCTCCAATTAAAGACAGTAGAAATTTTGTGGTAGCCGACAGTTATGGAATTAGAGGAATTCCTACAAAAATTATTATTAGTCCAGAGGGAAAAATTAATTATAAATCTGTGGGCTACGAGGGCAACGGAAAGCTCTTAACCGAAATGGAAATTTTAATAGAGCTTATAGAAAAAAGCTAATAAAAATATAGCATATCTATACTTTATAAAACTAAACGATCAACTTTTTCTGAAAAAATCAGCTAAAGTTGATCGTTTAATTATTTTTACAAGCTAGTCCAACCCTTTGAATGGGAAGGATAATAAACTTCTAGTTTAATTTATAAACAACATTTTGAAGGTTCAATTCTTGAAGTAACTCATTAGAGATATTCACTTTTTGTTTTCTGCTTGGCATTGTTAATTTAATTTCATTCTCCATTTCATACACCACAAAATTTAAAGTATGATCTCCTTTATGCATGGAAATTACATCTTTTAACGTATCAATACGATTATCTTCTAATTCATCAAGTTTTAAATGAATGGTAAGTTTTCGAGCATATTTATCCATTACATCCTGCAATTGTTCCATAGAGTTAAATTGCAATCTAGGATCTCCTCTTTTACCAGTTTCTCTATTTACCCAACCTTCTCTAACAAAGGCTTTGATATAAATAAAAGAGTTTATCATTAAAAAATGGCGGAATTTAAGATATTCTTCTCCAAACATTCTAAATTCATACGTATCTGTATAATCTTCAACGGTAAATAATGCCCATCCTTTTCCATTTTTAGAAACCCTATGTTGCACATCAGAAATAACCCCTGCAAAAGAAACTTCTCGGTTAACAATGGCTTCCAAATCATTAAAAGCTCCGATAGTTCCATTACAGAATACATTAATTTCAGTTTTAAAATCGTCTAATGGGTGTCCGGAAATATAGATTCCTACCACTTCCTTTTCACGTTTTAATTTCTCCATGGTCCCCCAGGTTTCGCAAGGTGGAACTTGGGGTTCGGGAATTTGCACATCGCTAGCCTCTCCAAAAAGACTTACTTGCGAGGAGTTTTCATTTTCCTGAAATTTAGCACCATACTTCACTGCTTTTTCCAAAAAAGTTATCCCATCTCCTTCTGCATGAAAATATTGCGCCCTATGTGTATCTCCAAACGAATCGAGTCCTCCTGCTAATGCTAAGTTTTCAAATGCTTTTTTATTGGCTGCTCTTAAATCTATCCGTTTTGCCAAATCAAAAATAGACTTATACTTTCCGCCTTCTCTTCCTTCTACAATGGTATTTACAGCACCACGACCAACACCTTTTACTGCGCCCATTCCAAAACGAATAGCACCATCGTTATTAACCGTAAATTTATAGTAAGATTCATTTACATCTGGACCAAGAACTTCAATTCCCATTCGCTTACATTCCTCTAAAAAGAAAGTAACCTGTTTAATATCGTTCATATTATTAGACAGTACAGCTGCCATATATTCCGCAGGATAATTTGCCTTTAAATATGCTGTTTGATACCCAATCCAAGCATAACAGGTAGAATGCGATTTATTAAAAGCATAACTTGCAAATGCCTCCCAGTCTTTCCAAACTTTCTCCAGCGTTTCTCTAGAATGCCCTCGAGCCTCTCCTCCATCTAAAAACTTTGGTTTAAGCTGTTCTAGTAATGCAAATATTTTCTTTCCCATTGCCTTACGCAAAACATCGGCTTCCCCCTTTGTAAAACCTGCTAACTTTTGAGAAAGCAACATTACCTGCTCTTGGTAAACCGTAATCCCGTAGGTCTCCTTAAGGTATTCTTCCATGGCATCGAGATCATATTTAATCTCTTCATCTCCATGTTTTCTACGGATAAAACTCGGGATATATTCCAAAGGCCCTGGACGATATAAGGCGTTCATTGCAATTAAATCGGCAAAAACGGTAGGTTTTAAATCCTTCATATGTTTCTGCATTCCGGCAGATTCATATTGGAAAATTCCTACGGTTTCTCCTTTCTGGAACAGCTCGTATGTTTTTTCATCATCTAACGGAAATTCATCTGGATTTAAATCTATCCCATGCTTATATTTTACCAATTTAACGGTATCCTTAATAAGCGTTAGTGTTTTTAATCCGAGGAAATCCATTTTTAATAATCCCGCATTCTCCACCACGGAATTATCAAATTGCGTAACATATAAATCGGAGTCTTTAGCTATAGAAACAGGAACAAATTTGGTAATATCGTCTGGGGTAATAATAACTCCACACGCATGAATTCCTGTATTTCTAACCGACCCTTCTAAAATTCTTGCTTGGTTTACCGTCAGCGCTTCTAAATCGTCTCCATCTGCTATATTTTTAAGCTCGTTTACTTTATCAATTTCTTCAGCGCGTAAACTCCCTTTTAACTTAGCATCGTCTAAACTAAAAATCTTAGCCAGCTTCATATTTGGAATTAGCTTAGCTATCCTATCGGCATCGTGTAAAGGTAAATCAAGCACACGTGCTGTATCTCTAATAGAAGACTTAGCAGCCATGGTTCCATAAGTAATAATTTGCGCTACTTGGTTGGCACCATATTTATCTATTACATAATCCATTACACGCCCACGCCCTTCATCATCAAAATCAATATCAATATCTGGTAAGGATACACGATCGGGATTTAAAAACCGCTCAAAAAGTAAATCGTAGTGAATAGGATCGATGTTTGTAATTTCCAAGCAATAGGCCACTGCAGAACCAGCAGCAGAACCCCTCCCCGGACCAACAGAAACATCCATTTTACGAGCTGCTGCAATAAAATCTTGTACAATTAAAAAGTACCCTGGATATCCTGTATTTTCAATAACGCTTAACTCAAAGTCTAATCGTTCCTTAATTGACTCTGTAATTTCTGGATAACGCCTTTTTGCTCCCTCATACGTTAGGTGTCTTAAATATTTATTTTCCCCACGTTTTCCATTATCATCTTTATCCTCTTCAAACTGAAATTCTTCTGGAATATCAAACGCAGGTAATAAAACATCTCTAGCTAGCTCATACGGCTCTACCTTATCTACAACTTCCTGAATATTAAAAATAGCTTCAGGAAGATCTTTAAAAATGGCTTTCATTTCCTCGCCACTCTTAAAGTAATATTCTTGATTTGGCAATCCGTATCGATATCCTCGCCCACGACCAATAGGCGTATCTTTTTTCTCTCCGTCTTTAACACACAATAAAATATCATGTGCATTTGCATTTTCTTTATTTATGTAATAGCAATTGTTTGTTGCTACTAACTTTACTTGATGTTTATTTGCCAACCTTACAAGTTCGCTATTCACCCTATTTTCATCTTCTTGATCGTGGCGCATTATTTCCACATACAAGTCTTCTCCAAACTGCTCTTTCCACCAAAGCAAAGCCTCTTCTGCTTGTACCTCCCCAATATTTAGGAGTTTACTTGGAACTTCTCCATACAAATTTCCAGTAAGTACAATTATATCTTCCTTGTATTTTTCAACAACTTTTCTATCAATTCTTGGCACATAATAAAACCCTTCTGTATAAGCTATAGAAGACATTTTTGCCATATTATGATACCCTCGCTTATTTTTAGCAAGCATCACAATTTGGTAACCATTATCTTTAACAGATTTATCTAAATGATTTTCGCAAACATTTAAAGTACATCCTAAAATAGGTTTTATAATTGTTTCAGAAGGCTCTTCTCCATTTGCAATAGCCTCTTCATTTCTGGCTTTTACTCCTTTATTATGATTTCCAACTTCTTTTACAAAATGAAAAGCCCCCATCATATTTGCCATATCTGTAAGTGCTACCGCTGGCATTTTAGCTTTTGCCGTTGCAGCAACCAAATCTGGAATACTTGAAGTAGCCTGAAGAATAGAAAACTGAGAATAATTATGAAGGTGTGAAAAGTTAACCTCTTCTAACTCTTTTATGTTTTGATGTAGTTCTTCCTTAGAAATTTCTTCTGAAGGCGCTTCTTTCGCAATTTGCTCCCTAATTTTATCAGAAGCTTTTTTCAGATTAATATGCTTTAATCCGATAAGCTCAATTGGCTGCGGATTGGCCTCAGAAAAATCTCTAAAATAGGAAGGTAAAACATCTAATTCTTCCGCAGTAAAAACCTCTTTACGGATAAGTTCTAAAAAGCAACGTGTGGTTGCTTCCACATCTGCTGTGGCATTATGAGCTTCTGCAAAAGGTTCATTAAATAAAAACTCATGAAGCTCCGTTAGTGTGGGAAGTTTAAATTTCCCTCCTCTTCCTCCAGGAATCTTACATAAAGATGCTGTAGTTTCTGTACAAGTATCTAAAACAGGTAACTCGGTTAGATTACTTTCTACTCCCGCACGGTAAAATTCCGCACCCATAATATTTACGTCAAATCCTACATTCTGACCAACTACATAAGTGGATTTTGATAAAGCTTTCTGAAACTTTTCTAATACTTCATCCAATGGAAGCCCTTCCTGTTCGGCTAATTCTGTAGATATTCCATGTATCTTTTCAGCATCAAAAGGAATATTAAACCCTTCTGGCTTGATTAAATAATCCTGATGTTCTACAAGATTTCCCATATCGTCATGCAATTGCCATGCAATTTGAATTGCTCTTGGCCAATTATCAACATCGGTTATGGGAGCATCCCAACGTTTCGGTAATCCGGTAGTTTCTGTATCAAAAATCAGGTACATAAAATTGCTATCTCTTTAAGATTGAAGTAATTAGTTGTAAGCCAACTGAAAGCTTAAAATTAAGGATATTTTTGAGAGTAAAAAGCATAAATTATCAGGAGTTATCAACTACCTCGGGCAAGCCCACAAGGTATTCAAAGGAAATAAATTAAATTCATTTCGACCCAGAGCCCATCGGTAAACTCAGCACAGGCTCTGGGGAATTAAACCCTCTTTGAGGGATTAAAACAAAAAAGGCTGCTTATTTCTAAGCAACCTTTTTCAATTAACTCTATAATTAATCAACTACCTCGAAGCAAGCCTACGAGGTATTCAAAGTAAAATAATTTAATCCATTTCGATGCAGAGCCCTTCGGTAAACTCAGCACAGGCTCTAGGGAATTAAACCCTCAATGAGGGATTAAGATACAATATGCTCATAACGTTTTGCATTGTTTACAGAGTTTTTGATAGCATTTCGCTGCCTCGTAATCATTGCTTTTGTAGATTCTGGCAAGGATGTTTCTTCTAGAATTTCATTATAATCTTCCAAACTTGCCTCCTCTCCTCTTTGTACTTCTTCTAAAATTGCCTCTTCATCATTACTAGATAAAGCCGATTTTATATTCATCCAAGTACGGTGCATATCTCCTGTTATACTACCCGAATCTATAGGCTTTTCTCCAAAAGAAATGATCTCTCTTTTCAACTCATCAGCAAACTTTTCTCGTTCTGCCGCTTTACTTTTAAAATAAGTTTTAAGATTTGTATTATCTACATGCTCACTAGAATTTACAAAACCCTTTTGCGCATCATAATTCTTTTCTAATAATTCATTTATTTTTTTGGCAACATCTTCTGTGTAACTCATAATTCAATTTTTAAATGGTTAATAATCTATTTCTCCTCTTAATTTACTAAACCATTCTTCCAAACCAAAGGAAAAGGGGTGGTTTAGGTATTATTTAACCTTAAATCTTAAAGGAATTATAATACTTTTTATGTAAACAAATTCTTTATTTACAAAGCGAATTGCTTCGATTCATTATAAAAATTGTTACCTATTGAGATTCCTAAAAAAAATAGAAAAATTTCATCAGAATAATTTATGGGTTTAATTATCTTTGTGCCTACATTAAAAAAATATATTGATGTCAATTTCAGATTTATATTCTTCAGGTTTTAGAGATAGAAACCGCGATCATTTTGCAGCTATTGTTAGAGTTGCCTTATCTGATGGCGAAATGTCTCCTGAAGAAAAAGCATTTTTAGACCGTTTAGCAAATAATTTAGATATTTCTCCTGAGCTATATGAGAGTATTCTAGAAAATCCGTCTGCATTTCCAGTAAATCCACCTTCGTTGTACAACGCAAGATTGGAAAGACTATATGATATTGGGCGTATGATTTTTTCCGACCATATCGAAGATGAAGATGAAATGCGAATTATGAGAAGATTGGGTATTGGTTTAGGTTTTAATCCTGCTAACGTAGATCTTATCAATAAAAAAGCGATGGATCTTATCCACAAAGGAGTAGATTTAGATACTTTTATTGAAGAAATTAAGCACATGAACCGCTAAGGGTTTATTGATAAAAAGTCAAAAGGCAGTACTTGAAAAAGTGCTGCCTTTTTGGTTATTTATAATTTTGAATAAACTCCTCCGCTTTTTCTACCATTTTTTTACTTCCGCAGTAAAAAGGAACTCTTTGGTGTAACTCTGTGGGGTTTATATCTAAAATAGCTCTAGTTCCATCACTAGCTTTTCCACCTGCTTGTTCTGCTAAATATGCTATTGGATTACATTCGTACAACAACCGTAATTTCCCATTCATAGCTTTACTACTTTCTGGATATAAAAAAATCCCTCCTTTAATCATATTTCTATGAAAATCTGATACCAAAGAACCTATATAACGGGAGGTATAAGGACGATCTTCTTCTTCCATTTGGCAATATTTAATATACTTTTTTACACCTTCTGGAAAGTGCACATAATTTCCTTCATTTACAGAATAAATGCTACCATTTTCTGGATATTGCATATTTGGATGCGACAAATAAAATGTCCCGATAGCAGGATTTAATGTAAATCCATTTACTCCATATCCTGTAGTATAAACCAACATTGTAGAAGTCCCATAAACTACATATCCAGCAGCTACTTGATCTCTCCCTGGCTGTAAGAAATCGTCAATAGTAACAGGAGTTCCAATAGGAGTTACCCTTCTATAAATCGAAAAAATAGTCCCTACAGAAACATTTACATCTATATTACTAGAGCCGTCCAAAGGATCAAACAACACTACATATTTATTCTGATTGTTGTTATCATGACTGTTTATGGCAACAAAATCGTCCTCTTCTTCTGAGGCTATTCCGCAAACAATCTCTCTGTTTGTTAATGATTGAATAAACTTTTCGTTTGCTAAAACATCTAGTTTTTGTTGATCTTCGCCTTGCGCATTTATATCGCCGCTTGATCCTAAAACATCTACTAAACCTGCTTTATTAACTTCGTGGTTTACAACTTTAGCTGCTAAACGAATGGCGTTGATTAATTTTGATAACTCTCCTGTTGAATACGGAAAAGCACGCTGATTTTCAATAATAAACTCGCCCAGCGTTTTGTTTTTCTTGGTCATAACGGTTTTTGTGTTTTTACGCTCACAAATATCGTCATTTTTGTGAAACTACAACGTTTTCGTTAAATTTCATTTTTATATATTTATAACTCTAAGTTATATTTGTAACAGATATGGAGTATAGAATTAGACTAGCAGAAAAAAAAGATATGAGCCAAGTTCTCGAACTTATTCAAGAACTGGCGGATTTTGAGAAAGAACCTGAAGCTGTGGAAGTTTCTGTGGAAGATTTAGTAAATGATGGATTTGCAGAGAATCCACTTTTTAAATGCTTCGTGGGTGAAGTAAATAACAAAATTGAAGGAATGGCACTTTTTTATAACCGCTATTCTACTTGGAAAGGAAAAACAATTCATCTTGAAGATTTAGTAGTTAGAAAAAGTTCGAGAGGAACAGGCTTAGGAAGTGCTCTTTTTGCCGAAGTAATTAAATATGGTCATAATCTTGGCGTAAAAAGAATAGAATGGGTAGTACTTGATTGGAATACTCCCGCAGTAAAATTTTATGAAAAGAATGGCGCCAATATCCTAAGAGATTGGGATACCGTACAATTAGACGAACAAGGAATTAAGAATTTTATAGCAAATACAAATTCATGAGAATTTTTAAATTTGGAGGAGCATCTGTAAAAGATGCAGAAGGGATAAAAAACGTAGTTAATGTATTACAAACCGTAGGGCACGAAAACACTTTATTAGTGGTTTCAGCTATGGGCAAAACAACCAACGCCATGGAGGTTGTGGTTAAAAATTATTTTGAAGACAAATCAAAACTCAATGCTTCATTCCAAGAAATTATTGATTACCACAATGATATTTTAATAGCGTTATTTGAAAACGAAAAACACCCTGTATTTCAAAAAGTTAAAGGCTTGATTGAGCAAGTTCAAGGATTTTTAGCATGGAATAAATCTCCAAAATATTCTTTTGTTTACGACCAAGTTGTAGGCTACGGAGAACTTATTTCTACAACTATTTTAAGTACTTATTTCTCTGAAGTAGGTATTAAAAATAAATGGTTAGACGTAAGAGATTACATCAAAACTGACGATAGTTATAGAGAAGGTTCTGTAAATTGGGATGCTACGCAAAAAAATATAGCTGAAAACATAGACCAAAGTTGCCTCAACATAACACAAGGTTTTCTAGGAAGCGATGATAATAACTTTACAACCACCCTTGGAAGAGAAGGGTCCGATTATACCGCCGCTATATTTGCATATTGCCTAAATGCAGCATCTGTAACTATATGGAAAGATGTGCCTGGAGTTTTAAATGCCGATCCTAGGTATTTTGAAAACCCAGAACTTTTAAACAGAATATCCTATAGAGAAGCTATTGAGCTTGCATTTTATGGCGCTTCTGTAATCCATCCTAAAACATTGCAACCGCTTCAAAGAAAGGAGATTCCACTTCATGTTAAATCCTTTATAAATCCTAAAGAAGATGGAACAGTAGTAATGAAAGGTAAAGGAATTACACCAAATGTCCCCTGCTTTATAGTGAAGAAAAATCAGATTTTAATGAAACTTTCTTCTTTAGACTTCTCTTTTATTGTTGAAGAAAATATTAGTGAGATTTTCAAACTTTTTAGTGATAATAGAATGAAAGTTGACTTAATTCAGAACTCCGCCATCAGTTTTTCTGTTTGTGTTGAAAATAAATTCAACAAATTAGATGACCTTTTAAAAATACTAAAATCTAAATTTAAAGTAACACATTACGAAGACGTATCGCTCTATACCATAAGACATTTCAATGAAAAAGCAATTGCTTCTTTACAGAGTGGAAAGGAAGTTTTACTTGAGCAACGTACGCAAGAAACAGTTCAGTTGGTTGTAAAATAAATCTAGAGCTCACTTTCTTTTTCTATATTTGTATTGATTAGACCTCAATATAATTTCAAATGGGATTAGTTACTGCAAAAGAAGTAGCACAAGTAATTAACGCAGATAAGTATGGATTTTTAGGAACATTAAGTGGTTGGGCACTAATGAAAGTTCTAAACATATCTGCGATTAATAGAGTATACGATAAGCATAAAGAGAAGAAAGATTTAGAGTTTTTGAATGCTATTTTAGATGAGTTTGAAATTAATTTTGAAATTCCTAAAGAAGATTTAAAAAGACTTCCAAAAGATGGAGCATATATTACTATTTCCAACCATCCACTTGGTGGAATAGACGGGGTTTTATTACTTAAATTACTGTTAGAGCAAAGGCCAGATTTTAAAATAATAGCAAATTTTCTATTACACAGAATAAAGCCATTAGCGCCTTATATTATGCCTGTAAACCCATTTGAAGCTCATAAAGATGCTAAAAGTAGTGTTGCAGGTTTTAAGCAATCGTTGAAACACTTAAGAGAAGGGCATCCTTTAGGGATCTTCCCTGCTGGAGAAGTTTCTACCTATCGAGATGGAAAACTAATTGTAGACAGACCATGGGAAGAGGCTGCAATGAAGCTTATTCAGCGTGCCGAAGTTCCTGTAGTACCGATTTATTTTCACGCTAAAAACAGTAAATTATTCTATCGTTTATCAAAACTGAATGATACGCTTAGAACGGCAAAATTACCTTCTGAAGTTTTAACGCAACGCAACAGAGTTATCCGTGTTAGAATTGGAAGACCTATTAGCGTTGAAGCACAACAAGAGCAAGAAAGTCTAGAGGATTTTACTGAGTTTCTTAGAAGAAAAACATATATGTTATCAAACGCTTTTGAAGAAGGACGTTTGTTTGATAAAGTACCTACAAGTTTTAAATTTCCACGCTCTCCTAAAGAAATTATTACTCCTGTGAGTAAAGAATTAATGGAGCGAGAGGTTAACGAATTAAGAGCGCTAGACTTACGTTTATTACAAAGTAAAAACTATGAGGTTTTTCTCGCCAAGGCGAAACAAATGCCATATATCTTAAGAGAAATTGGCAGACTTAGAGAGATTACTTTTAGAGAAGTAGGCGAAGGTACCAACCAAGCTATAGATACCGATGAGTTTGATGAGTATTACCACCATTTGTTTTTATGGGACAGTGATGAAAAAGCCATTGTTGGAGCCTATAGAATGGGAATGGGCTCGGAAATATTTAAGACAAAAGGAATTGATGGTTTTTATATGCAGGACTTGTTCAAATTTGAACCTGAGCTTCATAAAATGATGAGCGAATCCATAGAAATGGGTCGCGCATTTATTGTAAGCGATTATCAGCAAAAACCAATGCCTCTATTTTTACTCTGGAAAGGAATTGTACATACAACTTTAAGACATCCAGAGCACAAATATTTAATTGGAGGAGTGAGCATTAGCAATCAATTTTCTAATTTCTCCAAATCTTTAATGATTGAGTTTATGAAATCTCATTATTGGGATCCGTACGTAGCTCAGTATATTAGTCCGAAAAAAGAGTTTAAAGTAAAATTAAAAGACGCAGACAAAGAGTTTGTTTTTGATGAAACAGAAGCCGACCTCAACAAATTTGATCGGATGATTGATGAAGTTGAACCAGGAAACTTAAGACTCCCTGTATTGATTAAAAAATACATTAAGCAGAATGCTAAAGTGGTGGCTTTTAATGTAGATCCACTCTTTAATAATTCTGTAGATGGACTTATGTATATAAAAATTGCAGATCTCCCAGAAAGCACTGTAAAACCAGTAATGGAAGAATTCCAAGCAGAATTGGAACGAAAACATATGGAAGATTTAAATGGAAATGTAGAAGATTAAAAACCTATGCTATCCAAAAACATATAAGTGACTGTAAATAATAGCACTTAAAAAAGTATAGTGTACCTTCCTGAATGTTAAAGGATCTTTTCGAGAGTTAGCTGTTTGAAACTTCGACAAGCTCCTTTGACAACTAAAGAAAGTTTTTTAATTTTTTTGTTTACAAATTACATTGCCCCCTGTTGAGTTTCATTAAAAAAAGACCCTACGGATTGTTTTACCTCATATAGTTTATCAATATTGATACTATAACAGGTTTTTTTACCAATATGCTTCCCTATAATTAAGTCTACTTTTTTTAATTCTACCAAATGCTGAGAAATAGTAGCTTGGGCTAGATCTATATCTCTAACCATATCATTACAAATGCAATCTGGATTGTTGCTTATATACTGAAGTATAGCAATTCTGGCTGGGTGCCCCAACGCTTTAAACGTTTTGGAAAGTTTATTTTGCTCAAGTGTATGAGCTAACATTTTAGTAAACCCCATAATAGTTGTATTTTCTTTTTTAGCAAATGTAGTAATGGGGAAATGAACTTATCTTGACTTTTTCTATTACCTACAAAATAGTCATTTTACCCTCTAATTTTGTATTTTTCTCGAACCGTAGCGATGCTATGCTCCTTCAAAAATACTTTATTAACGAATAAAAGCACTATTTTTCGCTCAAATACAAAAAGTCAAGATAAGTTCAGTTATAAAAAATTAGTGCCTAAAAATAATAACAAAAGTTTTTAGGCACCAATTCTATAGTATTTAGAACCAAGGTTTTTTACCTACTTGGTATGTATTGTAAAATTCTTCGTCGGACTTTGTTAGATATATAATCCCTTCTATAAGACCAACTATTCCCATTAGACTAGCTCCTATTCCACAAGTAAAAGCTCCCAAAACTATTGTTACTGCCAACATAATAATTCCTTCCTTATTATATCCCAGAATAAATTTATGAATTCCTAAACTTCCTAAAACAACAGCTAAAATTCCTGCTAATATTTTTTTATTATCCTGACTATTAACTGCTTCTCGTGCATTTGTTGTAAACTCATTTGCTGTTTTCTTTGCATCGTTAGCAAAGTTTTCTGCGTTTTCCTCAAAAGAACCTTTGTCGTTAGTATCGCTCATTATATTTTTTTTAAAATTGGTTTAGTAAGCTAAATTAACAAAAATAGTCTCAAGAACATAACCTTAAATCGTTTTATTACACTGTTTTGTGTTTAAATTACCTTTTCTTAAAGTTTTTTTCATATAAGGAAATCCATTCTTCAACATTCATCTTTTTCATTAATTCAGAAATTAATTCAAAAGGAATCTGTTCAAATTTCTTAAATCGAACGCAACTCTTTCCCATATCCAGTTTTATATTGGTATGCTTTGGATATTCTTTTACAAACCAATTATAAATATTTTTATCAGCATAAATTCCAGAATGATAAAGTGCAATATGATTTTTTTGAGAGGCTATATTTATAAAAGGAAGAGGCAACTCTGGATTGCAATGGTAGCCACTAGGGTAGATAGCATGTGGAACTACATATCCTATCATTCCATAACTCATAGTTTCTTCTAAGCCTTTTGGTAGATTTTTCAAAATAACGTTTCGTAGCTTCTCAAAAGCCTCCTTCCTATCTGCAGGAACGGCTTTTAAATATTCTTGAACTGTATCTACGTCTAGTTTCACTATCAAAAATTCACATCTACTTTCAACCTAAATTAGTTGCTTCTTCTAAGTTAAGAAAATTCTGCTTTAATCTTATCTACAATTGTTTGCGCTAATTTTTCTTTACTTTCTATAGTCCAACCAGCAATATGTGGTGTTAATAAAACATTATCCGAAGCTATTAAATACCTTAATGCTTTTGGCATTTCATCAGAAAATAAATTCTCAAAAGATGCTTTTTCATATTCCAAAACATCCAATCCTGCTCCCAATATTTTTCCAGATTTTAAGGCCTCTACTAAATCGGAAGTCACCACACTTTTCCCTCGGGCAGTATTTATAAACCAAAACGATTTTTGAAAAGAATCTATAAATTCTTTGTTTATCATCCCCATCGTTTCAGGAGTTTGCGGAGTATGTAAACTCACCACATCTACCTTTTTCTTAAACTCAAGAATTCCCACTTGGCGGGCATTATCATCGCTCACTCCTCCTACAATATCATAACAAAGCACATCTACATCAAAGCCTTTTAATTTTTTAGCAAAAGCTTTTCCCATGTTTCCATACCCAATAATCCCTACGGTTTTTCCTTCAAGCTCTAGGCCTCTATTTTCTTCTCTTTTCCACATTCCATTACGCACTTCTTTATCCGCTCTATTTAGGTTATTAAATAAAGACAATAACATTCCCAAAGCCTGCTCCCCAACAGCATTTCTATTTCCTTCTGGCGCATTAAAAAGTTTTATACCTAATTCCTTAGCAACCTCCATATTAATGTTTTCCAATCCAGCTCCAACCCGTCCAATAAATTTTAGCTTGGTTGCCTTTCTTAAAAACTGTTCATCAATACGTATTCTGCTTCGAATAATAATTCCATCGTAATTATGAATCTTATTTTCCACTTCTTCTTGATTGGAGTTGTAATCTGTCTCGTTATCAAAACCTGCTGCTGCTAATTGCTCTATAAGTAGTGGATGATTTGTATCTAAATGAAGTACCTTCATTATCTTAAAATTTAATTCCTCTTTAGGGGTTTATTATTTTCTAATAAAAACTAAGACTCGGCAATATGAATTCTCTTGTACTGAATAGCTCGCAATCACTTCAAAAACCAATAGTTTAGTATTAGTTACAAAGGTAAACTTTAATTAAAATTAAACGAAAAACACATAGGTATTAAATAGTAAGAAAAGGTATAAAAGCCTTAAAGTTCTAATGAGTTGCTTTATAATGGTTTTTAATAATGCTTCTTAAAGTTGTAATTCTTTTCTCTTGGGTTTTAAACCGTTGAGACATATCTTCTTTTAAACTTTCTGATATTTCTTCTTTAATAAGAGCGGCTATTACAAAAGCATTTTTTTCTTCTAGAGCCAGTGCTTTTTTAAATAAATAAGCGCTACCATCTTTTACTATAAGCAAATTAAGAGCTAAGATGCTAATATATACAGAAATCTGAGTATGAGCCTTTAAAAGAGCTAGCTTTTGTTTATTCATAAAAGAATCATACATGTCTACACAAAAATCATTCTTAGTAAAAAAGCTTTCCTCATAAAAGATTTTAAGCTCCGAAGGAGAGATATAATACTGACATTCATTATACGTCTCTTTCAGCTTGCAGTTTATAACATACAGCTCAATAATATTTTTCTGAATGTTCTTATTAT
Organism: Galbibacter sp. L-19; assembly: GCF_056857615.1. Taxonomy (NCBI): domain Bacteria; kingdom Pseudomonadati; phylum Bacteroidota; class Flavobacteriia; order Flavobacteriales; family Flavobacteriaceae; genus Galbibacter; species Galbibacter sp. L-19. The sequence goes on along the minus strand of NZ_JBSXNL010000069.1, from coordinate 20,241 downwards.
ATGACTTAAATTCTTTCATAAAAAAAACTCCCTAAGGAGGCTCTTAGGGATTATAATTTAGGTAAAAATAATATAAGTAAGTATATGAGAGAAAATTTTTTACGATTTTTAACATTCTTTTCGTCAAACAACAATTTTTCCTACATCAAACACCTTTAAAAACCATTAATGTCCGAGTAAAAATACAAAACCACTTCGCTATAAGAAAAAAGACTAAATCTTAACTATCAAAGAATAAGCAGTTTAAAAAAACAACATTCCTAAAATCGTATTTTTATTCATTTTTTATTAATAGCAAGGAGTCTTCTTAAAAACCTCATTTAAACCTTGATATAAGTGAAGCCCAATAAATTCCGTTAACTTTTATCGAACAACAATAATTAAAACCCTAAAATCAGCTTAGCTATTGTAAAATATATCAATATCCCAAAAACGTCATTGCTGGTTGTAATAAAGGGCCCCGTAGCAACCGCTGGATCAATTCCCTTTTTATCTAAAAAAATAGGCACAAAAGTTCCAATAATTGCTGCAATTATAATAACAGTTACTAAAGCTATTCCAATAGTAGCAGAAACTAAATAAGACGTTTCAAACAAAAAATGACTAATTAAAAGTACTACAAATGCAATTGCTATTCCATTGGTTAAGGCTAAGAAAAACTCCTTAATCAACCTATGTAACATTTCTCCTCTAATAGTATCGTTTGCCAATCCTTGCACTACAATTGCAGAAGATTGAACCCCCATATTCCCTGCTGTTCCTTGTATTAAAGGCACAAATATTAATAATTCTGGATAGGTCCCCATGGCCCCTTGAAAACCATTAATTATACTCGCAGCACCCAGTCCGCCCAACATCCCAATAAGCAACCATGGTAAACGTGCTTTGGTTAGTTCCCAAACGCCATCATCTGCTTCTACATCTTGCGTAATACCTGCCGCCAATTGGTAATCTTTTTCTGCTTCCTCTCTAATTACATCTACTATATCATCAATGGTAATTCGTCCAACCAATCTTCCTAGTTCGTCAATTACTGGCACAGCTTCCAAATCGTATTTCGACATTAATCGTGCTACGTCTTCCCCCTTATCATTTACGGTTACATAATCCACTTTCGGAATATAAACACTACTTATTTCAGCTTTTGTAGAAGTGGTCAACAAATCTTTTAAAGACAGTCGCCCTTTTAATTTATCATCATTATCTACCACATAAATAGAATGTACTCTAGTTACATTTTCCGCCTGTCTGCGCATTTCTTTTACACAGGTAAGCACATTCCAATTTTCATTAACTTTTACAAGCTCTTTTGCCATTAATCCCCCAGCAGAATCCTCATCATAACGCAAAAGTTCCACAATATGGCGCGCATGATCCTTATCGTCAATCTGAGCAATAATTTCATTCACTCGCTCATCTGGAAGCTCTGCAATAATATCTGCAGCATCATCCGTATCAAGCTCGCTAATCTCCTCTGCAATCTCTTTTGCCGAAAGGTTTCCTAAAATCTGCTCTCGGATATCCTCATCAAGTTCGGTAAGAATATCAGAAGTTTTCTCACTATCGAGTAACTTTATAATATAAGTAGCCTCATCCAAGTTTAACTCATGGATAATCTCTGCAATATCGGCATAATGAAAATCTTCCATCATATCCAACAACGTAACATCCCCATTAGTCTCAATAAGGTGTTCAATCTGCTCTATGAGCTCTTCGCTTAGCTTAAATGGAATCATTTTTTACTTTTGTATTTTGGGCGCACGTCCATAAAAATGGCCGCCGGGCTATCCGCTATATCTCAGCCATACTTTGTATGGGCTGAGGATGCCGCTCCTATCCCTTGCGCAGATTACTACAAATCTTTTTCTATTCTAACAGTAAGTAATATAAAGTCGTCAACACTCATTTGTTCTGGTCTCCTATCAAATATAGTGTCTTCTTTTAAATTATCACTCAGCTCAAATGTTTTTAAACTGTTACGCAATGTTTTTCTTCGTTGACCAAAAGCCGACTTAACTACTCTAAAGAATAATTTTTCATCACATGGAAGCGAATAATCTTCTTTTCGTATCAATCTCAAAACTCCCGATTGTACTTTTGGCGGCGGATTAAAAACTTCTGGTGCTACGGTAAATAAATATTCCGCATCATAAAAAGCTTGTACCAAAACCGATAAAATTCCGTAGGTTTTATTGCCTTCCTTTTCACATATCCTAGCAGCAACCTCCTTCTGAAACATCCCTGTAAATTCAGGAATCTGATCTCGAAGTTCTAGCGCTTTAAAAACTATTTGAGAAGATATATTATAAGGAAAATTTCCTGTAATAGCAAACAAATCTTCTCCAAATAATAAAGAAGTATCATACTTTAAAAAATCGGCCTCAATTACCTTAAAATCTTTTTTGATGCTTGCAGGACGAGGATGCTCTAATAAGAAATTTTGTTGTAAATAAACAATAGATTCGCTATCAAGATCCATTGCAATAAGGTCTATATCCTTCTGTAGTAAATATTTAGTTAAGACACCAGTGCCTGGACCTATTTCCAATACTTTACTGTAATTATTTAGCGTTAAAGTGTCTCCTATTTGTTTTGCAACTTCCTCATCTTTTAAAAAGTGCTGCCCTAAATGCTTTTTTGCTTTTACTGGCGAACTATTGTCTACATTAGACTTTTTATAAGGTTTGTGCTCAAACTTCTTATTTTTCTTACTCATAGCCTTGCATTATGCTAAGAAAGCTTTTAATGCTCGCTTACAATTTCTAATTCTGTTCTAAAGGAAACTAATTTATTTGCAAATTTCCCTAAAGCTTTACTTCTTAAATTCTCTGCATCTTCTGCATAATAACGCTGTAAAGTGGCTTTATCTTTAGTATAATATTGTACAGAGTAAGTAATTCCTCCCATCTCTTCTTCCACCAAGACACGCGTCATTATAGCTTTGCTAAATTTTCCTGTTGCTATCATCTCCGGAATATGAACTTCTTTCATCCATAGCAACCACGCTTCATGAGATTGCTCTTCTATATTTGTTGTTACGTTATATATATACATGTGTTCAGTGTTCAGTGTTCAGTGTTCAGTGTTCAGTGTTCAGTGTTCAGTGTTCAAAATTAAGCATCTTAGCGCTAATTTCTCTTTTTAAAAAGAAACTTTTCAAATCTATTCCTTTGAGGCTCCTTCAAGTTAAGTCGGCACACAAACCCTAACAATACTCATAAGAAAACAACTTAATCTATTTTGAAGAGGCTTTTAACTTTTTGGCTACACCATCATAATAATCTTGTGTTACTACCTCCGTCCAAGTTGTTGGCTGTTCTCCACTATAAAACGCCAAGTATGTTACATCACTATCCTTGGAAGAAGAATGCCAATGTTCTATATTTTTTTCGCACTTAATTAGATCACCTTCTTTTAGAATTACAGCCTCTTTTCCTCTTTCTTGGTAATATGCTTCTCCATCCACAATTATTAAAACTTGTGCAGAACTATGTTTATGCCAATCCAAAGTTGAGTTAGCCTTAAAGGTTGCTTTTGTAATGTTATAGCCCAATTCTGTATCATCATGAATAATAGCATTTAACCAAGCTTCTCCAATATAATGAGTGTTTGGCGCTTTTGTCCCCTCCGTAAGATATGAGGAAACATTATATTCAGAATCTTGAGAAAACCCCAGTAATGAGGCTAAAATAAACAGTGTTAAAATTGAATTTTTCATTATATAAATTTTTAAAATATGTATTCTTTTTATTTGTTGCTTTATGCTTGCATACAACAAAATCCTTAAACTCTCTACGAAGGATTCACAGTATCACCTCGAAGTAATCGGTACTCTTTTCGGGCTTCTATAAAATAAATACTGTCTTGATGCTCAAAAATAATCCGTTCTAGTAACTTCTTGGCTTCTTCAGGTTTTGAAAGTTTATCTTTATAAATTGAAGCTAGTTTATACAATGCATCGTCCATAAGAATGTCGGTTGGATAAAACTCAATTATTTTCTGATAATTATATGCTGCCTTTTCATATTCCTCATGCTTTTCAAACAACTCTGCTTGTTTCAATAAAGCTTCATCTTCAATAGGCTCTCCTTTATGCTCTTTTAATATAATCTCCAACAATGCTATTGCCTTTTCATCATTGTTTTGATAGGCTAATAAATCGGCTTTAGCATATAACTTTAACGCTGTTTGTATAGAATCTTTAAGCTTATTATCGGATATTAAAAGTTTTAATTCCAAAGCATCATTGGCTATTAATTGTGAGGTAGACGATTTTAAGACTTTCAATTGGGTTTCTGCCCACTCAAAATCTCCTTTATAGAAACTCGTTTGCGCTACTTTAAATCGTGCTTGCTGACCCAAAACATCATTTTTTAATTCCTTCTGAACTTGGGAATAATAAATCAACGCCTGATTAAATTTTTCGTCGTACACAAATACATCGGCGGTAGTCATTTTTATTTGTGCTTCAGCAAACTTATTTACAGGTAATTTTAAAGCATTTTTTAAAACTACAATAGCCTCATCACTTCTATTATAATTAAAGGCTAAAAATTTAGCATATTCCAATTGTACTTCTAGCGTTTGCGGAGAAATACCATAAGCATCTAGTAGCGTTTTAAATTCTTGCTCAATTGTATTATACTCTTTTTCCTTAGTATTTTTAAGCGAAATAGCAATTAACTTAAGCTTTGCAAAAATTAGTAATTGTTGATCTTGCGTTTGAGAAATTATGAACTCTAAAATTGATTGGGAGATTTCTATAGCATTATTCTCTAAAGCTATCTGCGTTAAATCTATTAACCCATTTAACGAAGGCTCGGCAGAACGCTTATAAATTGCTTTTTCTTGTGCAAATGCGCTTTTATAATCCTGCTGCTGAATAAATAACCAACTCAACAATTCGTTCCAAAGTAAATTCGGATTTGTTTGAGAGCGCTGTAAAAGTATTTTTTTAAACAGTATGTTATTTTCATCTTTAGCATTATCGCTAATAAATGCACCAAGGTTTCGCTTTATATTTCCAATTAAATTTTCGCGTTCCAACATTAGGTCTAAGTACATTTCGTACATATTTTCAATGTCTCCTTTTTCTCCGTAGATATAAGCCAAATCGTAATTAAAGTTAAGCTTCGGATTTAAAGTCATTCCCTTTTTATACGTTTTTATAGCATAGTCCAACAAGGATCTTTTTTTAAAAGCCCCACCAACGGCAAAAGCAAAATTAGGATTCTCATCAAGACTCTCAACAGCCTTATCAAAATAAACATCGGCTTTTTTCTCCTGATGCATTAATTGATAATTATAACCCGTTTCTACAAAAAGTACAGGATAAATATTTTTGTCTTCTAACTTTTTCAACAAAATCTTCTCGGCATTTTCTAGCTGGTTTGCCTGCTGAAAAGAAGTCACCAAAGCCATAAAGTAGTTTCTATTATTTGGATTTTTATCGTAGAGCTTCTGGTAATAAACAATTGCTTTCTCAAAATCGCCTTTCTCAAAATACTGTTGCGCTATGGCTTCATTCTGGGCAGAAAGACCCAAAATTCCTATCAGAAAAAAAAATAGTACGAATAAAAATCTCACAGTTTTTTGAATATAGTTATTTCAATCTATTTACTTCGTTATACCATAAATATAACACTTAGATTTCAAATATAATTTATTAATTCAGTAGTCTGTAGGTAAAAAATGTTATTCGTTATTTGTTATTCGTTATTCGTTAATTGTTATTTGTTAATAGTTAATAGTTAATTGTTAATTGTTGTGAGTTATTATGCTTGTCTTTTATATTGACCTTTTTTCAATCTTTCGGACTTCAGACATCCGACTTCTTCCTTTTTCAATATTTCAACTAAATGGCGCAAAGATGTGTCAATTTGCTAATTTGAAAATTTGGAAATAAAAAAGGAGTCCGAAGTTGGGAGACAGTTGGTAAAAAAATGTTATTCGTTATTCGTTAATAGTTATTCGTTAATTGTTAATAGCTAATTGTTGTTAGTTATTATGCTTGTCTTTTATATTGACCTTTTTCAATCTTTCGGACTTCAGACATCCGACCTCCCACTTCTTCCTTTTTCAATCCTTCAATCTTTCAATGTTTCAATCCTTCAATCTTTCAATCTTTCATTCTTTCAATCTTTCCAACTGCCTTCTTAATTCTTTTTACTTCATACTGTATACTTCATACTTCAATTAAGAAATCATATCAAAACCAGTATAAGGAACAAGCACTTCTGGGATTTTAATTCCTTCAGGAGTTTGGTAATTTTCTAATATCCCTGCTAAAACTCTTGGTAATGCTAAAGAACTTCCGTTTAAGGTATGTGCTAAAACACTTTTACCATTCTCATCTTTAAAACGAAGTTTTAAGCGGTTTGCCTGATACGTTTCAAAGTTAGAAACCGAACTAATTTCCAACCAACGCTCTTGAGCTGTAGAATACACTTCAAAATCAAAAGTAAGCGCAGAAGTAAACCCTAGATCGCCACCACAAAGTCTTAAAATTCTGTATGGAAGTTTTAATTCTCTCAAAATACCTTGAATATGCGCTACCATTCCATCAAGTGCTTTGTAAGAATTATCTGGATGTTCCACCCTTACAATTTCTACTTTATCAAATTGATGTAGTCTGTTTAATCCTCTTACATGAGCCCCATAACTTCCTGCTTCCCTTCTAAAACATGGGGTATAACCAGTTATACAAATCGGCAAATCGTTTTCAGAAACTATTTCATCTCTAAAAATATTAGTTACAGGCACCTCAGCGGTAGGAATTAAATACAAATCGTCTACCCCAATATGGTACATCTGTCCTTCTTTATCTGGCAACTGCCCAGTTCCATAACCAGACGCTTCATTTACCAAATGTGGCACTTGGTATTCGGTATATCCAGCAGCGGTATTTTTATCTAAAAAGTAAGCTATTAAAGCACGTTGTAAACGTGCGCCTTTTCCTTTATATACAGGAAAACCAGCTCCAGTAATTTTTGCTCCCAAATCAAAATCGATGATGTCGTATTTTTTAGCAAGTTCCCAATGTGGTAATGCATCCCCAGCCAATTTAGGCACTTCTCCTTCTTTAAGAACCTCTTCATTATCATCTTCAGAATTTCCTGCTGGAACCGAAGGATGCGGAATATTAGGAATTTTATACAGCAAATTGGTTAACGCATCCGATTTTTCATTTAACTGTTCGCTAAGTGTTTTTGACGTTTCCTTTAACGTTCCTGTTTGCGCTTTTAATTCATTTGCTTTTTCTACATCGCCGCTTTTAAAATATCCACCTATTTCTTTGGACAATTTATTAGACTCGGCCAATGTGTTATCTAATTGCGCCTGAAGTGCTCTACGCTCTTCATCCAAGGAAATTACTTCTTCAATAATTGAAGCCGCTACATTTCTTACTTGTAGTTGCTTAATTACCTCCTCCTTGTTGTCTCTAATAAACTGTACTTGAAGCATGATTATACTTATTTAATTTATAAAATGAATGTTTTCTTTCAATCTTGCTCTTTTTAGGCAAAATAAAGTCACAAATTTAAACGTTTACGGGCGATTAAGAAATGTATTTCTCTTTTTTTATAATGAAGTTAAAATAAACTATTGGCGAGGAATACATGAAAAATTAAAACTTAATTTATTACTTATTTTGGATGGTATGGATAAATCCATTCTTCATGCTTAAAATAATGCCAAGGCTCCTTAGCAAGATCTACCTCTGGCTTTACAAATGCCTCATATTCACTTCCATTCACACTTACTTTACTAGCGGTGGCATAAACGCTTATTTCTTCTCCTTTTTCTTGATATTCCTTTTTTAAATACTGTGCAAATTGCCAAATCACATCTGGTTTAGTTGCTACAATTTTTTGTTGCTTACGCGATAAATAATCTCTTAAGTTTACAAAATGTGTTTTTCCAGTGGTATGATTTACCAATTTAAAAGTTATAATCCCCGACTTTCCTCTCAGCATCATTCGCCAACTTAATCTATGTCCTTCTTCAGTCCAAAGAACATTATCTTTTATAACCCAATGGCGAAGCGGCAAAAGTATTTGAACTACAAAATAGATACTTCCAAAAAAAAGAAGCGCATTTTTATAATTAGGAATTTCAATTTCATTTGCGGTGTATAACTCTTTTTTCTTCAGAAATAAATCTCTTATTGTTTTAGGTTCAAAAAAGAACAAACTAAAAGCTAGCGACATATATGGAAAGATTCCTATTTGAAACACGAAAGAATTAAATAAATGAAAGAAAATAGAAGCAAAAAAAGCCCATTTTCGGGTTCTCTTAATTAATAATAATGGCACAATTAATAAATCGAATAAAATACCTGTATAGGTAATAAAAAAATGTACCCACAGCTCTTGGAGTAAACCCCCAATTAAAAAGTAATCTGCTTTAGATTGCATTAGCATTTTTGCTACGGAAAGGTCTAACCAGTCTGGATATAATTTTGCAATGGAAGCATAGGTATAAACAATCCATACTTGCAAAATAATAAGCCACTTACACCATTGAGGCATGGATATTTTTTTAAATGAAGGTTTTTTTAAAGCATCCAAAGAAAAATACCTACTTGCAGGCACTAACAACATTAACAAACACAAAAGTAGGAGTAAGTAATAGTGATTATTATAGGAGTTTTTTTGCATAAAATACACTCCAGCCCACATAATGGTAAACCCGGCCATACTAAACCTATATTTATAACCTAGCATAACCAATAATCCAAAAAGCCCCATAAGCGCAAAATAGAAATACATTCCGTTACCAGGTAATGGCTGCAAAAAATCTAATCCGATAAAATTAAAAGTAAATTTCGGGTCGATTAAAGCACGTTTTACCCACCCAGTAAAAATAGCTCCAAAAGCCTCAGCGGCTATTAGAAACCCAAAAATAACCCTAAATACGGTTAAGGAAGCATTATCTATTCTAGTAAATAAAAATTTATTGAGCATGATAATTAGCAATAAAAGCTAACGTAGCTTCTTTATCTTTTATAAGTTGCTTTTTAAGATCTTCAATAGAATCAAATCGTTTTTCATCTCGCAACCTTTCCAATAATTCAACTCTAATTTCTTTATCATAAAGATCCTCATCAAAATCTAAAAAATGGACTTCAATAGTTTTCTTTTCGCCATTTACAGTTGGATTATACCCAATATTCATCATCCCATAAATAGTTTTGTTGTTGTATTCACTTTTTACAACATACACCCCAATTTTAGGAATAAGCTTATATTCTTCTTTGATATGAATATTAGCTGTTGGAAAATCTATTTGCTTTCCAAGTCCTTTTCCTTTAGTAATAATTCCTGTTAACATATAGGAATATCCTAGAAAAGTATTTGCTGTTTTTATATTCCCTTCTTCAAGCGCAACTCTAATTTTTGTAGAACTCACCGAAACCTCATTTACCTCTTCTACAGAAATCTGCTCTACATCAAATTTGTACTTTTCTCCAAACTTTATAAGGTCGTCTATGGTTGCAGTTCTATTTCTTCCGAAACGATGATCATAACCTATAATCACTTTTTTTGCATTGATACTCTCTACAAGCACCTCTTTTACATACTCTTCTGCGGTAAGTCGAGAAAACTCTTTTGTAAAAGGGTGAATAATTAATTGATCTAAACCTGTTTCTTTTAGAATTGAAATTTTCTCTTCTAAAGTATTAAGTAACTTTAAATCTGATGCCTGCTGAAGCACCATTCTAGGATGTGGAAAGAAAGTTAAAATAGTCGATTTTAAATCGTTTGCAGTTGCATTTGCTACAATTTTATCAATAATTTTTTTGTGCCCAACATGAACTCCATCAAAGGTACCTACAGTTACTACTGTATAGTAATTTTCTTCTTTATCAAAAAGATTACGCTTTATAATCACTTAAAAGCATTTAAATTAAACATCATCAACCACAAAATAACGAATTTAAAAGTGAATATTTAATTAAATTAAAAAAGGTATTTATTAATTTTTTAAAAATTGAAGCGTAAAAATGATTATTTTTATCACTATACTTTTCAATACATGAGAAAAATTACTCACTTTTTTATCCTTTTTAGTATATTAACAAGCTATGTATCAGTTTTTTCACAAAACAATTCTACATGGTCTTCTGTTACTATGCAACAGAGAAATATTTCCATCAGTAAAGAAAAGAATATTCCTAGTTTTAAGCTTAACATCCAAAACCTAGCTTCTCAATTAAAAAATGTGCCTAAAAAAAGTAATCAATTTTTAAATAAAACTGCAGGAGTAATAGTTGATTTTCCTTCGGGAAAAAATTCATTTACAAGCTATAGAATTACAGAAAACAATGTGCTTTCCGATAAATTAGCAGAAAAGTACCCTACTATAAAATCATATCGAGGTGTATCTGTAAAAAATCCTCTTGAAAAAATATACTTTTCTATGGACGAAACAAGCTTCCATGGAATGATTCGGAACCATAAAAAAACATATTATATTAACCCTTCCGAAGAAAAAAATGACCTCTATTATTTTGTAGAAAAAACTGCTGTTAAAGCTTTTGGCTTTGAATGCAAAGTAGAAGGAGCGCTAAAAACAAGTACTTCAAAAAAAGACACACAATACAGTCTTAAACCAGTAGACGATAGTCAGCTTAGAACCTATAGACTTGCACTTGCTTGTACCGCAGAATATGCTAAATTTCATACCGACAGAGCTGGAGTAACAAACGGAACAGAAGCACAAAAAAAAGCGGCTGTACTTTCCGCCATGAATACCTCGGTAACAAGAATAAATAGCATTTATGAAAACGATTTGGCAATTAACTTACAATTAATTGACAATAACGATGCGCTTATTTTTTTAGATGCTGCAACCGATGGCCTTACCAATGGCGACGGACAAGCGCTAATTGATGAAATCCAAGATGTAATAGATTTAAAAGTTGGTTTTGCAAATTATGATATTGGACATGTTTTTAGCACAAGTCCAGGTGGTGGCGATGGAATTGCCCAACTGGCTTCTGTTTGCACCACTAATAAAGCCAGAGGAGTTACTGGTTATGTAAGTCCTGTAGGAGATGCTTATGATGTAGATTTTGTTGCCCATGAAATTGGTCACCAATTTGGAGCCACTCATACTTTTAATAATTCGTGTAATTCAAATAGAAGCGGCGCTACTTCTGTAGAACCTGGAAGCGGATCTACAATTATGGCATACGCAGGAATCTGTCCAAGTAATGTACAAGGAAATAGTGATGCTTATTTTCATGCAATAAGTATTTCTCAAATTTGGGATAATATCACGCAAGGTACTGGAACCTGTGCAACCACCACTCCTATTAACAATACAGCACCAGTTATCTCCCCTCTAACTAACTATACAATTCCAGCAGGAACTCCTTTTGTATTAGACGCTGCAGTAACAGATGGAGATAACGATGTTTTAACCTATTCTTGGGAGCAACAAAATAATGAAATTTCTGTACAGCCTCCTCTGGCAGATGCAGATGAAGGACCATCTTTTAGATCGCTCCCACCCTCCTTATCTTCTAAAAGGTATTTCCCAGAAGAAAGTGCCCTTTTAAACAATAATTTAGCAGCAACTTGGGAGGTTATTCCTACGGTTTCTAGAACGCTAAATTTTTCGCTTTTAGTAAGAGATAACAACACTAATGGAGGACAAACAGCAAGGAGCGACCTCTCTGTTTCCACAGTAAAAACAAGCACTCCTTTTGCAGTAACTTCTCAAACAACTCCAGAAACTTTACAAGGAGGTTCTGTTTATAAAGTTATATGGAATGTTGGAGAAACTAATAAAATTCCTATCAGCACAAGCTTTGTAGACATTTATCTCATTCTTAATAACGATTTTGAAAATCCAATTCTACTATCCGAAAACACCAAAAACGACGGAGTTAAGCAGGTGGTAATTCCTGGTGATATTACTACCTCCAATGCCCGTATTATGGTAAAGGCTTCAAATAATATATATTTTGCGCTAAATGAAGCCACCTTAAGTATAGAGGCTTCCAATTATGCGCTTATTTTTGAAACCTTAGAATACAATATATGCAAACCAAATAGCTTATCCATTCCATTTACCTATAATAGTTATGGAACTTTTGCTGAAACTGTAACATTTTCAGCAACAAATCTTCCTACTGGATTAACAGTTAATTTTAATGAAACAGAAACTTCTGTAAATGGCACCTTAATTGAAGCGACTATAACAAATACTGATAATTTAGTTGTAGGAATAAACGACTTTACAATTGTAGCTACTGCTGAAAGTGGAGAAACAAAAGAATATCCAGTAGAACTATCTGTTTTTGAAGACTCATATGATGCCATAAATTTAATTGCTCCAGTAAATCAAGCCACAGAAATTCCACTCCAAACAGTTTTAAGTTGGGATGAGTACTCTAACGCTAATAGTTACAATCTTCAAGTCTCTAAAACTTCAGATTTTAGCTCCATAATTGTGTCTGAAACGTTAACCGCAACACAATATCAGCCTACAAACTTAGAAGAAACCACCACGTATTATTGGCGCATAAAACCAATAAACGCCTGTGGCGAAGGTAGCTTTGGCGCTGCGTTCTCTTTTTCAACTGTAAATATATCATGTGGAGATTACACCAACAACTCAACATATTACATCTCTAATTCAGGATCCTCCACAACAGTCTCAAATCTTAATATTGTAGATAATGGTATTTTAAACGACATTACTGTTACCTTAGATATTTCTCATACATGGCTAGAAGATCTAACCATTAGTTTAATTTCTCCTTCTGGAACTGTTATTACACTACTCTCTCAACAATGTGGAGAGAGAGATAACATAGCGGCTTCTTTTAACGACTCTGGGAGTATTGTAACATGCTCAGCCTCTGTTCCTACATTATCTGGAACTATAAAACCACAACAACAATTACAAGCCTTAAACGGAGAGCCCATAAAAGGAATTTGGAAGTTAAAAGTAGACGATGCTAATGATGAAGATGGAGGAAGTATTAATTCCTTTAAAATTGATCTTTGTATTAATGGAGGTTTTGATTTAGACACAGATAAAGATGGTGTTTTGGATAGTGAAGACAACTGCCCGAACACCCCTATGGGAGCAAAAGTGGATGTAAATGGTTGTGAGATTTTTAATCTCCCTATAAATAATTACCAAATAAAACTAACCGACGAGAGCTGTATTAATAGTAATAACGGTAATATCTCCATTGAAGCTACGCAAAATTACAACTATACCGCAACACTTACAGGCAATGGTGTTGATACTTCAAATACATTTAAAACAACTACCGAATTTACTAATCTAAGTTCTGGCACCTATCAACTATGCTTTACTACCGATGCAAGCACTAGCTACAAACAGTGTTATGAAGTCAACATTAATGAACCACTTCCTTTAAGTGTATTCTCTAGAAGAAATTCAACTGAAAATAAAATTTCATTGGACTTATCTGGAAGTGATCTATTTACCATCGAATTAAACGGAGAAATTTCTAAAACTAATAGAAGCTCCATAGAACTTTCATTAAATAAAGGAATTAATAGACTAAAAGTTTATACTGATAAAGAATGCCAGGGGCTTTATGAAGAGCTTATTATTAGCACTGGAGACATTGCTGTTTTTCCAAATCCTTTTACTACTGAAGTAACTATTTACACCCCTTCTCCTAATACAAAAACTGAAATAAATATTTTTAATATTACAGGAAAATTGGCAACTGCAATTACTAAAAATAGTGATGCTAATGGCCAAGTTAAACTCAACCTATCCCAACTTACAACAGGGATGTATATGTTGAATGTAACTAATGGAAAAAATATTAAAACCCTAAAAATACTTAAAGAATAAAAGCATGACAGTAAAGAAATATCTATATAGTATTGTATGTATTTTGTTTTTTGCCAATTGTGGTGGCGGGGGTGATGATGGACCAGCGCCATTACCTCAACCTCCAACTGCTGCCGAACTTGTATTCCCTTTGGAAAACTCTGAATGTACCGAAGGTGTAATTACAGCCTCCAATCTCAGCACCAGCACAATTACTTTTGAATGGGAATTAGCCGAAAACACCGACTCATACGAACTTACTGTTACCAATTTAAACACAAATAATTCTGAAACTTTTACAAGCCTTTCAGGGTTTCAAGAAGTAACATTAAACAGAGGAGTTCCATACTCTTGGTATATTACTTCAAAAAACTCAGAAACGCTTGAATCTGCAAAAAGTGCTATTTGGAAATTTTACAATGCTGGAGAAGGCGCAACTAACTATCCACCATTTCCTGCCGATTTACTAGAACCAACTTCTGGTTATACCGTTTACAGCACCAACAGTAGTATTTCATTTTTATGGAAAGCTTCAGATATAGATAATGATATTTTAAGTTACAGCTTATTTTTAGGGACTAATAATCCTCCAGACAATAGCATCGCTACAAATATTTCAGAACAAAACTTTGTATACGCAACTCCAGCAGTAGGCACTTACTATTGGCTTATAAAAACAGAAGACGCCAATGGAAACATTTCTACTTCCCAAGTTTCTGAGTTTAAAATAGAATAAACAAGCACAAATTAGGTGTTATTAAAAGCATTCATGGTATTATTAACCCCAGCAGTACCAAAAGATTTGATTAACTCTTTAGATTTCTCTAAACGCTCTTTCATTTGAGATTCTTCCTCCTGATTCCATTCTCCAAGCACATAATCAACTTGGCGACCTTTAGAAAATTCGGCTCCTACACCAAAACGAAAACGCGAATAATTTGTTGTTCCTAACTGCGTTTGGATATCTTTTAGTCCATTGTGTCCGCCATCACTCCCTTTAGTTTTTACTCTAATGGTACCAAAAGGTAAGTTAATATCGTCTGTAATTATTAATATATTTCCTAGAGGTATTTTTTCTTTGGTCATCCAATATTTCACAGCCTTTCCACTAAGATTCATATAGGTGCTTGGCTTTAAAAAAATAAAAGTTCTCCCTTTGAATTTATAAGTTGCTGTTGCCCCTAATTTATTAGTTTCAAAAGTAACCGATTCTTCATCAGATGCAAAAAAATCAAGTATCTTAAAACCTATATTATGTCTAGTATTTTCGTACTCAGTACCTATATTACCTAAACCTACTATTAAAAACTTTTTCATTAAATCTATATCTTCTATTTCTTTTTCTGAAAAGAATTTCTTTAAAAATTGTAACATCCCATTGGTTGGTTATACTACAAAAATAAAAAAGCACCTCGAAAAAGAGGTGCTTTTACATCTATAAAAGTTGAATGCTTACTCAGCTTTAGCTTTACCAGCAGCTTTTTCTTCTTTAGCAGCATCTTGAGCAGCTTTCATCGCAGCACGAGATACTCTAACTTGACAAACTACTGTATTCTCTGGGTGCATGATTTTATAATCATTATTTCCAACAGCTGTAACATATAATTTGTTACCGATTTCTAATTTAGAAATATCAGCATCAATAAAATCTGGCAAGTTAGCAGGTAATGCTTTTACCTTAAGTTTACGCTGATTCATACGTAAAACACCCCCAGCAATAACCCCTGGTGAATTTCCTATTCTTCTTACAGGAATTTCCATAGTTACTTCTTTATCATCAAATAACTGATAGAAATCGATATGCATAATTGCATCAGAAACTGGGTGGAATTGAATATCCTGTAAAATTGCATTGTACGTATCCCCGTTATCTAATGAAATAACTACTGTGTGCGCATTTGGAGTGTACACCAAGTCTTTAAATGCTATTTCTTCAGCTGAAAAGTGTAATGGCTTATCCCCTCCGTATAATACGCAAGGTACCTGTCCAGCATTACGTAAGGCCTTAGTTGACACTTTGCCCACGCTTTCTCTTTGAGATCCTTTAATTGTAATTGACTTCATTATATATAAAAATTAAATAATTTACATTAAAAATTTCGAGCTAATAGAAGTATTATGGTGCACTCTATGCATAACATCTGCAAATAAATCTGCACAACTTAATACTCTTACTTTATCACTCTTTTGTTTTGGCGGAATTGAATCTGTTACGATTAACTCCGTAAGCTTAGAATTTTCAATTCTTTCATATGCATTTCCCGAAAGTAATGCGTGTGTACATATTGCCCTAACACTTAAAGCCCCTCTTTCCATCATCAAGTCGGCAGCCTTTGTTAGCGTTCCTGCAGTATCCACCATGTCGTCTACCAAAACAACATTCTTTCCAGTTACATCTCCAATAAGCTCCATGTGGTCTATTACATTGGCTTGTTTACGCTGCTTGTAACATATTACCACATCAGAATTTAAAAATTTAGAATATGCGTAAGCTCTTTTAGAACCTCCCATATCTGGCGATGCAATTGTTAAATCCTCCAAATTAAGACTCTTTAAATATGGTAAAAAGATAGTAGATGCAAATAAATGATCTACTGGCTTTTCAAAGAACCCTTGGATTTGGTCTGCATGAAGATCCATTGTAATAATTCTGGTTGCTCCTGCAGATTCTAATAATTTAGCTACTAATTTAGCTCCTATTGGAACTCTAGGTTTATCTTTTCTATCCTGTCTTGCCCATCCAAAATAAGGCATTACAGCAGTAATGTGTCTTGCTGATGCCCTTTTAGCAGCATCCAACATTAATAACATTTCCATTAAATTTTCTGAACTTGGGTTTGTTGAGCCTATTATAAAAACTCTAGTCCCACGTACAGACTCTTCAAATGATGGTTGAAATTCACCATCACTATACCTAGTAAAAGATACTATCCCCAAATCTGTTCCAAACGCTTTTGCAATTCTCTCTGCTAAATCTTGACTCTGAGTACAAGAAAAAATCTTTGGATCTGGCACCGAATATGGCATTGTAATATCTTGTTTAATAGTTAATTATCGCTATCTCATGTAAAATGAGGTGCAAATTTAGAAATTTATTCCAACTCTTAAAGCATTTTGTTACTATTTTTAGCTTGAAGATTGAAAATATTTTATAGTTTTGCATTCCGAAATTGATAGAATTACTATTTTTCTATTCTATTAATTCAAGAATAATGCTCGAGTGCCTGCCTGCGGTAGGCAGGGCGGAATTGGTAGACCTGTCTACCGACAGGCAGGCGCGCTTTAAATTATTGACCATGATTACGGTATATGCAATATCAAGTTTAAAAACTAATTACATATATGTAGGAATGACAAGCAACCTTAAAGAACGCATTAACAGGCACAATTCAGGAAGAGAAAGAACAACAAAACCTTATCTTCCATTTGAATTAATTTTTTCTGAAGTTTGTAACGACAGAAAAGAAGGACGAATAAAAGAAAAGTATTGGAAATCTGGAATAGGTAAAGAGAAATTAAAAACTCTTAGAGATTCCACCAAATAATGCTCGAGTGGCGGAATTGGTAGACGCGCTGGATTCAAAATCCAGATTTGAAATTTAATGCCTCGGTGGCGGAATTGGTAGACGCGCCGGATTCAAAATCCGGTTCTAACGAGTGCGGGTTCGATTCCCGCCCGAGGTACGAAAAAAAAGCTTAGATGAAAATCTAGGCTTTTTTTGTGTTCAAAAACACCATTTTTTTAGCTCGGGTACAACATAGGTACAACATAGGTACAACATTTCAGTATTTTCTAAGACTAAATCTATTTTATCACTAAATACTATTATTTCGATTCAGTATAAATGAATTGAATCTTGAAATAATAAGTTTTGCTGAATTGAAACCCTATTTCTTTAGAGGGGAAGTTTATTATCATACAATATAACCGCAATTTAAACTCGTAAAATACTTCCATCAAAAGACTACGGCATAAAGCCGTTCGTACCTCTCTTTTTATTCCGTTTCCTTTTGAGCCAAGATTTTATCTTCCGTTTGGTTCCTGCTTAAATATTGTTTAATCATGCCTGTCGGCGGACAGGTCTAAAATTTGAGTATTATGACAACAAAAGCAGTTAAACCCAGAAGGAACGGAAAAGTCAATGCGACCGTTAAAAAAGAAGTCAAAGGGAAATTGACACAAAAGTCAATCGGACTGGAAATTCAAAATCTAAATATCGACAAGGTAATTCCAGACCAGATGCAACCCAGAAAGACTTTCAACGAACTATTGTTAAAAGAGCTTTCGGAAAGCATCGAAAAACACGGCGTACTTCAACCTATTACAGTACGAAAGTCAAAAAATGATTATGTCATCGTGATGGGCGAACGTCGCTATCGTGCCAGTAAGTTGGCTGGCAAGAAAACGATACCGTGCATCATTAGCGAATATGAAAGTGGTGACATCTTGGAAATTCAAATTATCGAAAATTTACAGAGACAAGATGTAGAACCTACAGAGGAAGCAGATGCCATTGCTTATCTAAGTGAAAAATATGCGCCGATTGAGATTGCGAAGCGATTGGGCAGAAGCGATAATTTCATCAGACAGCGACTAAAATTAGCTGGACTTATAGAAGGTTTCAAGATATTCGTTCGCAAGGGCGAAATGACCATTTCATTAGGTGTCGGTGTCGCACTTTTTGAGCCGGAAGAACAACAGTTGATGTTGGAAACGATGGGCGAAGAATTTAGTGCGCATCAAATCAATAGAATGATAAAAAATCAGACCTATGATTTAGAGAAAGCACCGTTTGATGTTCAAGATTCAACATTGGTTGCAAAAGCTGGGGCGTGCACTATGTGTCCGTTCAATGCCGCGAATCAAGGGAATCTATTTGGGGATGGTAAAATGGTCTGCACAAAATCATCCTGTTACGAATCCAAGAAAAGTAAATCATTCTTAAACCTGACTGAGAAATCTAAGAAAGAGAATGTGCTATTGATTCCTGAAATACGTAAGTATTGGGCAGATGACGAACGTAATCAGTTGGTCATCTCACAGCTAGAAAAAAATGGTTTGAAGGTCTATCTGCTTGACGATGTTGAAATCATTGAAAAACCAATTGAGCCAACATTGGAAGCCATAAAAGAGGAATATCGAAATTACGACTACAATGAAGACGAGCTAAAAGAAGACTTTGACGAGGCTATCAAGACCTACAACGAAGAATTGGAAAAATACAATACAGCTACAGCCAATGGATTTAGAAATGGCATCGTTTTTCATCCTGAATCGTATCTACACAAAGAAGTATTCGTTAAGGTTATAGAAAAATCCCAAGAGGAAAGCGAAGTACGTTCCGTTCCGTTATCGAACAGAAAAATGGATGATTGCTCACCAGATGAACAAATCATCAAAATTAACGAAAGGGAAATCCGGAAGAAACAAATCGAGAACAACCGTTTATTTGAAGAAGTTGTCGGAATGATTCGGAAGACCAACTACATCGAGACCAAGAAAACGCTTTCGATGGATGAAATGGTCGCCTTTTCAATTTCGCTCTACGAAAACAATGTGGACTACTTAAGTCAGCAAAAGTACTTTTCAGGATTATTAGGCGATACATCAAAGCTATCCAAAGTTGAAATCGTTGAAAATTTCAAGAAGAAGTTCAAAAAAGAATTTTTTCATAAACTGATACGGTATATGCTTACCAAGCAAGTGCATTTTGGCGAAAGTAATCATACCAATAATTTAACGAATATATCATTCTACAATGCCATACAAGGATATCATAAAACTAAGATTACCGATATCAAAAAGCAATACATTGAAAAAAGGGATATACGTGAAGAAAGTTTAAAAGCCAGAATAGCAGTTCTTGAAAAGGAAATCAAGGAATTGACAGCGTAGCTTTTGTTGTGAGAGGAAGAGTCGGCATTCGTGCTGGCTCTTCTTTTTTTTTAGATAAGTTTTTGTGGGAATGAAGTACTACAAAAGGAAGAAATAATCAATCAATAGTAGCGCAAAGGTAAACTCGTAAAATACACCCATCAAAAGACTACGGCATAAAGCCGTTCGCCTACTCTCTATTTATTCCGTTTCCTTTTGAGCTGAGATTTTAGCTTCCGTTTGGGTTCTGCTCAAATATTGTTTAATCTAAATTCAAAAGCTATGTTGGAAATTCTTGCCAAACTGACCCATGTAATCCTGCGAAAGTGACCCACTGAATCCTATTTAAAGTGACCCGGGTATTCCTGTCTAAATTGACCCACCTCTAGAAAGTGGACTTGCAACAAAAAACTAGACAAAGAGAAAAGAGATTATGCTGCTAATTTTTGATTGTACATATCTGTTTCAAACTCATCAATAGATTTTAATCCTAAAGCTGAGTGTAATCTTTTTCTATTATACCAAGTTTCTAT
>NZ_JBSXNL010000068.1:0-24083 GCF_056857615.1 Galbibacter sp. L-19 | reverse complement strand
AGAAACTTGGTATAATAGAAAAAGATTACACTCAGCTTTAGGATTAAAATCTATTGATGAGTTTGAAACAGATATGTACAATCAAAAATTAGCAGCATAATCTCTTTTCTCTTTGTCTAGTTTTTTGTTGCAAGTCCATTCTTTGACTGGAAAATA
Source organism: Galbibacter sp. L-19 (assembly GCF_056857615.1). Classification (NCBI taxonomy): domain Bacteria; kingdom Pseudomonadati; phylum Bacteroidota; class Flavobacteriia; order Flavobacteriales; family Flavobacteriaceae; genus Galbibacter; species Galbibacter sp. L-19. Next base: position 23,927 of record NZ_JBSXNL010000068.1, on the reverse strand, counting down.
TATGAGTACACTAGGTAAAACCATTTTTTTATTCCTATTCATATTTGCTTCATGTAGCAAAAAACCTAAACTTCAAACAAGTATAGAAGATATAGGTTTAATTCCTATTCCAGTTTCTGTAGACAGTCAACCAGGAACTTTTGAGATTCTTGAGAGTACTCCAATCTATGTAAATGGAGATGATGAATTAGTAAAAGTTGCTAATTACTTTTCAGAAACTATTCATATTATTAGCGATTTTCATTTAGAAATAGCTTCATCTTCAGAAGAAATTAAAAGTGGTGTACTTTTTAAGATTTCATCTGAAATAAAAAATGAAGAAGGTTATAAAATAACTGCTTCGGAAAATTTAATAACACTTGAGGCAAAAGATGCTGAAGGTGCTTTTAGAGGAGTGCAAACTCTTTTGCAGTTACTTTCTGTACAGGAAAATGCTGGTGGAATTCGATTGGGAATTCCTGCCGTAAAAATTGAAGACTATCCGCAATATGCATACCGCGGGAGTATGTTGGATGTTTCAAGACATTTCTTCTCGGTTGATGAGGTAAAAAGATACATCGATTTAATGGCTTCTTACAAGCTTAATGTCCTTCACTTACATTTAACAGACGATCAAGGTTGGAGAATTGAAATTAAGTCGTGGCCCAAACTTACCAAAATAGGAGGAAGTACAGAAGTAGATGGGGGAGACGGAGGTTTTTATACCCAAGAACAGTATAAGGATATTGTAAATTATGCTGCTGCTCGCTACATTACAATTATTCCAGAAATAGATATGCCAGGGCATACCAATGCTGCTTTAGCATCATATCCTGAGTTAAATTGTGATGGAAATGCACCAGAATTATACACAGGAACAGAAGTAGGGTTTAGCTCTTTGTGTATTGATAAGGAAATTACTTACAAGTTTGTGGAGGATGTTATAAAAGAACTTGTTGAGATTACTCCTGGTCCATATATTCATATTGGTGGAGATGAATCGCATTCTACAGAATTGGAAGATTATATTCCTTTTGTAACTAGAGTTCAAGATATGGTTTATAAATACGGAAAAACTCCAATTGGATGGGACGAAATCCGTCATGCAAAACTTAAAAAAGCTTCTATTGTACAATTTTGGGCTAATAAAGAAAATGCAAAAGCTGCGGTAAAACAGGGAGTAAAAGTACTTATGTCGCCTTCTGCAAGATCCTATATGGATATGAAATACGACAGTATTACACCTTTAGGATTGCAATGGGCGGGACTTATTAATGTAAAGAAAGCTTACAATTGGAATCCTGCAACTTTGGTAGATAGTATTAGTAAGAAAGATATTATTGGGGTGGAAGCTCCTCTTTGGGCGGAGACAATAGAAACGATGGAAGATATTGAATATATGACTTTTCCTCGATTATTAGGTTATGCCGAAATAAGTTGGTCGCCAGATTCTTTACGTAACTGGGAAACCTATAAGTTAAGATTGGCAAAACAATACAAAGATTTAAAACTTAAAAATGTTAATTTATATGAGTCCAAAATGGTTCCTTGGGAAAAAGGAATAAAAGATTCTTTAGAGTAGAAATTTATTTTACCGTCTAAACCGTCGCCTGCGACGGTTTTTTTATGCTTAAAGCACAGCATACATTTTATTAGAAATCCATATTTTATCTTTTTATTAATATTTTTTTAGAAGGAAAAAGTTAAATTCAAATAAAAAAAGAATGGCAGTAATAGGTTCTATAATTAAAGGAATAATTGAATTGGCAGATAGCGTTACTTCAGAAGAAAATGCAAGCAAAAATCAACATATAGTTTTAAAACAACTACTAGAAAAAGCCAAGGACACCAAGTTTGGAAAAGACCATTCTTTTAATGAAATATTAGAATCTGAAAATATAGAAGAAGCTTTTGCTGAAAATACTCCTTATTATGATTACAATCTTATAAATGATAAATATTGGAAGTATTTGCATGAAGGGGAAGAAAATCTTACGTGGCCTGGAAACCCAGAATATTTTGCTTTAAGTTCTGGAACTACAGGGAAAACGAGCAAACGAATTCCAGTAACCGAAGCTATGCTAGAAGCTATTAGAAAAACAGGAATCAAACAAGTAAGTGCATTAGCAAATTTTGATCTTCCAGCAGATTTTTTTGAAAAAACAATTATGATGCTTGGAAGCTCAACTAAACTGAAAGAAAAAAATGGACATTTAGAAGGAGAGATAAGTGGAATTAGTGCTAGTAATATTCCTTTTTGGTTTCGTGGATATTACAAGCCAGGGGTTGAAATTTCTCAAATTGACGATTGGGACGAGCGGGTACAAAAAATAGCAGAAGAGGCCAAAAATTGGGATATCGGTGCTTTAAGTGGAATTCCTTCTTGGATGGAACTCATGATAAAAAAAGTTATAGAGTATCATGGTGTAGCTAATATCCATGAAATTTGGCCCAACTTACAAGTTTATACTACAGGAGGGGTGGCGTTTGGGCCATATGAAAAGAGTTTTAATGCCTTACTAAAACACCCTATTACAATTATTGATACTTATTTAGCTTCTGAAGGTTTTTTGGCGTATCAAGAACGACCAGAAACAAAATCGATGAAATTAGTACTCGATAATGGTATTTATTTTGAGTTTGTTCCGTTTAAACCAGAATACATTAATCAAGATGGTTCTTTAGTGCCTAATGCTCCTTCTATAAATATTAGTGAGGTTGAAGAAAATGTAGAATATGTTTTAATTATTTCTACAGTCTCTGGCGCGTGGCGTTATTTAATTGGAGATACTATTAAATTTACAAACATAGAGCGGGCAGAAATTATAATTACTGGGAGAACTAAATTCTTTTTAAATGTTGTAGGCTCTCAATTATCGGTTAATAAAATGAATGACGCTATTCAGGAGGTTGAAGAGAAATTTGATATGGAAATACCTGAGTTTACTATTGCAGCAACAAAAATAAATGATGAATATCACCACAAATGGTACATCGGTTCTCCAAATGCTAAAGTTAGTAATGAAGAATTAGCAGATGCTTTGGATGCTGCTTTAAAAGAGGCCAATAAAAATTATAAAGTAGCACGCTCAAAAGCTTTGAAAGGGGTAAAAGTGGAAATTGTAAAACCTGAAATATTTCATGCTTGGAACGAGCATAATAAAAAGAAAGGCGGACAGGTAAAAATGGAGCGTGTAATGGGAGAAGAAAAATTTAAAGAATGGGAAGCTTTTGTTTCCGAGCAATAAAATTATTTTAACTCTTGTGTTAATTGTAAAATATCTTCGGGAGATAAGTATAAACTCTTAATTCTATTTTTATAAGCTTCTGATAAGCTGGTATGATTTAATATAAAATTTTTAGTACTTAAAATATAATCTCCCATTCCGTGACTTACAGCAAAAACATCGGCTGTTCTTTCGGCTTCTCGAATGTGTTTTCCAATAAAAATATATTTAATTCCGAATACAAATAAATTCCAACTACTACGGTTGAGGTAATCCATAATATGTCCTAATTCATGACCAATCCATCCAATTATAACATCCTCTGGAACGTTATTAATATTAAATTTTTCGCCCTCAATATTAAAATTACTACTGATAAATATAATGTACTTTCGCTTTTTAGGTTTTTTTAAAAGCGTAGAGAAATCGGGTTGCGCTTGCATAAACGACTTTTGTAATTTCTCTTTAAATTTAAACTCAATAGCAACTTCCTTTAATTCAGGATAAAAACTTAATGCAGTTATAACTTCCTTTCTTATGGCTAAAGGAATTTCTTTCTTTATAATTTCTTCTTTACTGTTTGTAGTCTCTTTCATTAAAAATAAGATACAAAAAAGAGGATATAATGTTTGTATTCAGAATTGTAATTTTATCTTAATATTTGTGTGTAAACACTAGGCTTTATGTGTGAATTTGTTATAAATAATTAAAAACATTAATGTCCGAGTATAAATACAAGATCGCTTCGTTATAAGAAAAAAGACTAAATATTAACTATCAAAAAAAATAAGCATTGATTTATTTGGAGTAAATTATCTCTTTTTTTTTATCAAGAAAAATAGTATTTTCATTAGATGATTGTTCCATTTCTTATAGGCATACCTACAGCCTTGCTTTTTACCTACTGGGGGTTTAATCTCACAGATCTTGCCTATTCCAAAATTTACGGAAAGCCATTAATTGTTTATGACCATATATATTTTAAAAAGTTACGTACTGAAGATATTGAGGTTATAAAGGCTCATTCGTTATTCTATACTAAGCTTAGTGCTTATAAAAAAAGGGTTTTTCGACATAGAGTGGTAATGTTTATAAATGATAAAACATTTATAGGACTTAATGGTTTTGAGATTACTCGGGAAAAGAAAATAATGATTGCTAGCGTTGCTGTAATGCTTTCTTTTGGAATGCGTACTTATTTAATAGCATGTGTAAATAAAATTATAATTTACCCACATACATATTTTTCGGAGATTAACAGAAAATATCATTTGGGAGAATTCAATCCGCTTTTAAAAACCATTGTTTTTTCTTGGGAAGATTTTATTGCTGGCATGAATAACAATACCAATAATAGCAATTTGGGGGTTCATGAATTTGCGCATGCAATTTATTTTTGCTCTAAATATTCAAATGATTCTAGTTCTATATTGTTTACTAACGGAATAAAAAAAATTGATAAGCTGCTGCATTCCGAATCTTATATTGATAAAATGAAGAATACAGCATATCTAAGAGGTTATGCGTATACTAATAAATTTGAATTTTTTGCTGTCTGTTTAGAACACTTTATAGAAACCCCCAAACAATTTAAAGAAGCATTTCCTCAGTTGTTTGGAATTATAAAGGATATGATGAATTTTGAAACTTCAGAAGCTTAATTCTTTTGTTTTTTTGAAATTGTGTTTAGTATCATTTTAGCATGAATTCTAGAGTTTTCTATAAACCAAAGATGGGTGTCCATACCGCCACAAATAACCCCAGCTAAATAAAGATTTTCCACATTTGTTTCCATAGTATCCTCGTTGTATTGAGGGTAGAATTTTCCATCATCAGATAGTTTAACACCTATTTTTTCTAAGAACGAAAAGTTGGGTTTGTAACCAGTTAGTGCCAAAACAAAGTCGTTTTCTATAGTTTTTTCGCCTTCTGGAGTGTTTATTATAATGCTATGTTCTTTAAATTCTTTAACGGTAGCGTTAAAATAAGCATTTATACTCCCTTCTTTTATTCTATTTTCAATATCAGGTTTTACCCAGTATTTTACACGGGGTCCAATTTCTGGTCCGCGTACAATCATTGTAACATCTGCACCCTTTCTATAACACTCTAAAGCTGCGTCAACGGCCGAATTGCTAGCTCCAATTACGGCTAGTTTTTGCATGGCATAAAAATGAGGATCTTTGTAATAGTGAGCCACTTTGGGTAAATCTTCTCCTTTGGTATTAAGAGTATTTGGAATATCATAAAATCCAGTGGAAACTACCACATAATTAGCGGTATAAGTTTCTTTTTCTGTTTTTATTACAAAAGAATTGTTGTTCTCTTTTGTTACAGAAGTTACTTTTTCGAACAAATTAATATCGAGGTCGTTTGAGGTAACTATTCTTCTGTAGTATTCTAAAGCCTCATTTCTTCTTGGTTTTGCCTCTTTACTGATAAACGGAATTCCATCAATCTCCAATTTTTCAGAAGAAGAGAAAAACTGCATATTCATTGGGTAATTAAATAGCGAATTTACGATGGCTCCTTTTTCAATAATAAGAGCGTCAATTCCTCTTTTTTTTGCTTCTAACCCACATGCTATTCCGATAGGACCACCACCTATTATGATTAAATCTTTATGCGTCATTAAGCAATTTTATTTTTTAGATCTGAAATTGTTTGGAGTTGATTTTCACTACTGAAGATAAAGCTACCAGCTACTAATACATCTGCGCCAGCATCAGTAAGTTTTTTAGCATTTTCAGCATTTACGCCGCCATCTATTTCAATAAGAGTAGTGGCATTATGGGTAAGAATCATTTCTTTAAGCTGCTTTACTTTTTTGTAGGTATTTTCAATAAATGATTGTCCGCCAAAACCAGGATTTACACTCATAATTAAAACAAGGTCAACATCTTTTATTACTTCTTCCAAAACACGGACACTGGTATGAGGATTTAATGCTATTCCTGCTTTCATACCTTCCGCTTTTATGGCTTGTAGCGTTCTGTGTAAATGGGTACAAGCTTCATAATGAACCGTAAGATTATCTACTCCTAGATTTGCAAAATCTTTAATATATCTATCTGGATCAGCAATCATTAAATGTGTATCTAGAGTTTTTTTGGCATGCTTTGCAATTGCTTTTATAACGGGCATCCCAAATGAAATATTAGGAACAAACATTCCGTCCATAACATCTATATGAAACCAATCGGCTTCACTAGTATTTACCATTTCGATATCTCGTTGTAGATTGGCAAAATCGGCTGCCAATAGGGAAGGAGCTATTAATTTTTTATTCATGGATGTTTGTTATTAAACGGTTTGGCTTTTAACAAAAATAAGGAAAGTTAAAAAGTTAGAGAGTTAAAAAGTAGGTAAAGTTTTTTTTAGTTGAAGGGGCAAAGGTTCAAAGATGCAGAGGGACAAAGTTATAAATTTATAAAGTGGAAATGTGGAAATGAGGAAATGAGGAAATGAAAAAAGAAAACCGAAGTCTGAAGTCGGGAGTTGATGTATTCAGTAGGATGTAGGATTTAGGCAGTTTTTTCTTTGTAACATTGTAACTCCATAACAGCATAACTTTTTACTTTCAACTCAAAGTGGCAAAGGTTCAAAGGAGAAGAGAGGCAAAGTTGTAAACGTGAAAAAAAAGTCGGAAGTCCGAAGACCGAAGACGGGAGTATTCAGTTGGCAGTTACAGTATGCAGTTTTTTTCATCGTAACATCGTTACTCCATAACAGCATAACTTTTTACTTTTTTACTTTCAACTTAAAAGATTCAAAGGTTCAGAGAAGCAAAGTTGTAAATGTGAGTGAAAAAGTCGGAAGTCTGAAGACCGAAGACAGGAGTATTCAGTTGGCAGTTACAGTTTGCAGTTTGTTTTTATTGTAACATCGTAACTCCATAACTTTTTAACTCAAAGTGGCAAAGAGGCAAAATTGTGATTGTGTCAATTGTCAAATTTTTTATTGTTTATGGTAAACTAAGAATTCGCGATAGTATAAGAACACAAAATCTATATTCTCTTTTCTTTATTCTTATTAGCTTCGGACTTTTTTCAATCCTTTAATATTTCAATCTTTAAATCATAACCTTCCGACTTCGGTCTCCCGACTCCCATCTTTCAATCCTTCAATCTTTCAATCTTTAAATCTTAATCTTCCGACTCCCAACCTCCTCCAACAAAAAAACTCCGGTAATCAGCCGGAGTTTATTCATCAATCAAAAAACGAACAGTTATGATAAACTGTTGTTACTGTATATATTTTTATAAAATTTTAATCTCTAAACTTAAAATTACAAAAAAATAAGCTAAATATGATTAACCTAAATAGGTTTTTAGAATTTTACTTCTAGAAGTATGTTTTAATCTTCTGATAGCCTTTTCTTTAATTTGACGAACACGCTCTCTTGTAAGATCAAAAGTTTCTCCAATTTCTTCTAAAGTCATTGGATGTTGATCTCCTAAACCAAAATAAAGTCTAATAACATCTGCTTCTCTAGGCGTAAGTGTTTCTAAAGCTCTTTCAATTTCGGTACGAAGCGACTCGTGTAAAAGGTCTTTATCTGGATTTGGAGATTCTCCACTACGAAGTACATCGTAAAGGTTAGAATCTTCTCCTTCTACTAAAGGAGCATCCATGGATACATGGCGACCAGAATTTTTCATAGACTCTTTTACGTCGTTTATAGACATATCGAGTTCTTTTGCAATCTCTTCTGCTGAAGGAACACGCTCATGAGCTTGCTCTAAAAAAGCAAAGGTTTTATTAATCTTATTAATAGAACCAATTTTATTTAATGGTAAACGAACAATACGTGATTGCTCTGCTAATGCTTGTAGGATAGATTGACGAATCCACCATACTGCGTACGAAATAAATTTAAACCCACGTGTTTCATCAAAACGTTGTGCAGCTTTGATAAGGCCTAAGTTTCCTTCGTTAATTAAATCTGGTAAAGTTAATCCTTGATTTTGGTATTGTTTTGCAACAGAAACCACGAAACGTAAATTAGCTTTTGTAAGTTTTTCTAAGGCTATTTGGTCTCCCGCCTTAATACGTTGTGCTAATTCTACCTCTTCGTCTGCTGTAATTAAGTCTACCTTACCAATTTCTTGAAGATACTTATCCAGGGAAGCGGTTTCTCTATTGGTTACCTGCTTCGTAATTTTGAGCTGTCTCATCTATTCTCTCCTGATTGTTTTAAATGAATGAATTTGGGTATACAGATTATTATACGTAGCTAGGAGAGAAAATGTTACAAAAAAAAATGATTTTTTATTTTTTAAATGAAAATCCCCAAAAGTTTTAAAACCTTTGGGGATGATTGCGTTATATTAACATATTGTTTGTTAGCTTTTTAGCCATGCTTTACGCAAAGTATCTTGTGCTGGGGTTGTAGAACTCTTTTTAGTAAGTTTTTTGTTTTCTATCATAGGAGTTCCTGCTTTTCCTTTAAGCGTTAGCTCTTTTCCATCTCTATTAATTACCAAAATAACTTCGCTGTCTGCTTGCCAAGACATAGAACCCATAATGATCTCACGAATTGCCTCTACTGTAAAGTCTTTTCCATTTACAGATTTTATAACATCATCTGCTTGTAGTCCTATTTCTTTCATCGAAGAGTTTAAATCGACATTTCTAACAAAAATTTCGTTGTTGCTAGGTTTTACATCAATAAAAGGAATTTGTCCGTTTAAGAAAAATCCAGTTTCTACCATTTCACTTTCAAAAGATAAACCTACTTTTCCAAAGAAATCTTCGTAATTAATAGGCGTGTCTCCTACAACATAAGTATTTAAAAAGCTACCAACTTCCGGGTATGTTAAAGAAACAATTTTATCAAACAGCTCATTATCTTTAAATGGTTTGTCTTCGCCATATTCTTTAGAAAGTTGTTTCATTAACCATAGAATTCCTTTTTCACCATTACTTTGCTCACGAATAATAAGGTCTATACACATTCCAATTAATGCTCCTTTTTCATAAACATTTGCATAATCGTCTTTATAAGGTTCTACCAAAACATTTTTACTCATTTTAGTAAAAGATAAACTGTCGTTATACCTTTTCGAGTTCTGAATTTTAGTAGCTATTCTATCATAAAAAGCTTGTTCGTCTATAAGTCCTTGATTAATTTGGAATAGGTTAGCAAAATATTCTGTAACTCCTTCATACATCCATAAATGTTCGGACATTTTTGGATCGTTATAATCAAAATATTGAATCTCTTCTGAATGAACAGTAAGCGGAGTTACAATATGGAAAAACTCATGAGAGACTACATCGGTCATCGTTTCTACTAATGCATCTTTAGGCATAGTTTCTGGTAACACAACGGTTGTACTAGTATGGTGCTCTAAAGCTCCAAATCCAGTAGGATCTCCTTCTCCCATTGCTCCTAAAAATAGTAGGATATGGTATTTTTTTGTAGAATTTATATCTCCTAAGAAAGTTTTTTGGGCTTTCATCATTTTCTCCATTTCATCCTTAATGCTTAATGCAGAATATACTTTATTTGGAGAATATACCGACAAAGTAACCTCGATATCGTTTACCGAAAAGCTTTCAGAATCTGGTTTTGAATACATAATTGGGTTGTCTGTAACCTCAAAGTATCTGTTTGCCATAAAAGTATCGGTATCTGCTTTACCGTCATTCAACATTACTTTATTTAATGAGGTAGAAGCTTCAAATCCTGTAGGATGTGTAAAATGTAATAAATAGGAATGCTCTTTCAAGTTATCAAAATACCCTACAAACATATGTAAGTTAAGAAAGAAATTCTTATTCGCTTCGATATTTGTTCCTGCTGGAGAGAAAACAGCTTCTTCAACTTCTGCTTCGGTATCAAAAGAATCGTTAACATCGTACTCAATTCTATCAAAATTGGTAGCATTTGCTATTTTCCAAGTATTGGTGTCAACACTAGAAATTTCCATGGGATTGTTATCGTAATCGTAAGCAGTTACGTTTTCTAGAAACTGACCATAATTATTATTACTATAAGTTCCAGGAACAGTTTTTGGGATATAAAAATTAATACTTTCTGTAGTAAATCTACCAGGATTGATGGTTACATGTACCATATCGTTTGTTACGTTTACTAAATCAATAGACGCGTCAATTGGTTTACTTGTTGCTAAATCGTTGACTTTAGGTGTACAGGCTACAATAGTAACAGCCAAAAGTGCAAATGCAATTTTCTTCATGTGTATCATTTATCAAAATTTTTATATAAGACCTAATTTTTATTGTTATGTTACAATTATTTGAATAGAATTTTCAAATAATTTGCTACTCCATCTTCTTTATGATGTTGGGTTATAGCCTTGGCTACTGCCTTTACTTCATCTCGAGCATTATCTACAGCTACTCCATGACCCACTGCGCCTATCATTTCTTCATCATTATAATTATCGCCAAAAGCAACAACTTCTTCTAAATTATAAGTTGGGTAGCAACAATTTAATAAGGTTTTTATTCCTGTTAATTTAGAAATTTCTTTGCTAGCTATTTCAATATAAGTGTCTTTAGAACGATATAGATGTAGAGCGTCTTTATAATTTTCTTCTAGAAATTTGTAAATTTTATCAATGAGTAATTTATCTCCCATACACATAATTTTATGTGCTCCTTTATTTTCTTTTTCCCAAAGTGTTACAACTTCGGAATTGGGTTTTATTTCTGGAGAAATTTTTGTGTTTGTTTCTTCACGTTTTGCCCAATAATCCATACTATCTACATACCAATTATTGGCATTAAAGAGACTGATGTGGATTTTGTTTTCGCCTGCTTTTTCATTTAAAAGCACTAAGTTTTTTATAATTGAAATTGGAATTTCTGAAGAATGAATTACTTCACTTTCTTTTTCTATATAAGCACCATTAAATGCAATTAACGGGGTGTTTAAAATTCCTAAATCCTGCTGAAGATGATACATCTGTTTTGGCATTCTAGAAGAAACCAAAATAAAAGGAATTGTTTCTTTTATTCTAGTTACTTGGTCTATGGTTGCTTGTGTTAGAACTCTGTCTGGACCTAATAAAGTACCATCAATATCTGTAAAAATAATTTTATACATTAATAAATTGTAGTTTATGGAGTTGTTTTAATGAAAGGGATTTCCTGTCCGTTTTGATGTAAAGTTAAACCTACAACTGTGTTGTTTTCATCACGCTCAAATACTATTTTAGCCTTTACAACTTTATAGAAAAAAGTAGATTCTCCTTGGTAATAAACTGGAAATTCTGGTTGTCCGCTTAATTGAGCTTGTAAGGTGTTTTCGTTAATTATAAAATCGTAGGATAATTTTAAACCATCATTTATATAATTCCCTTCGTAAGCCATTAATTCTTCTGGCGTAATTTCTATTGCTTTTGGAGTGAAATCTATTGGATTTTTCTTTGGATCTATAATATATTCAGCTATATCTTCCACAGAGCTCGAACCAGAATTTGTCATTATTGCAATAACTCTTTTATTCTTTTTATCCACAGCCATAAAAGTTCTAAAACCGCCAGTACCGCCACCATGAAAAATTATATCATCTTCATTTATAAACCATCCCAAGCCATGTTTCTTCATTTCTTGATCCGTAAACTGTACTGAGGTAGCTACTTTTTGGGCTTTTGCCATAGGGTTTTGCGGATTTAAATAACTTTTCCCGTATTTAACAAGGTCTTTTATATTGGTTTTTAATCCACCTGCTGGTTCCATTAACTTAAATTTCCAATGTGGAACTTCTTGGTTTCCCAAATATCCTTTAGCAAAGTTTTCGGTTTGTGTGGTTGGGACATTTAAAAAAGTAGCTTTTAGAGCTAACGGACTCAATACTTCTTTTTGCAATAAATTTTTGTAACTGTCTTTTTTGTAAATAGAAAGTATATCTCCCAATAAACCAGCTCCTAGATTAGAATATTCAAACTTCTTATCAACACTTTTTGGGATATAATGGCTTAAAAAAGTATACATATCCTTTCTAGAATATTCGGCATATGGATTAAGTTGATTTTGTAAATCCATGTTGTTGGGTAGTCTTGGTAAACCACTAGAGTGTGTAGACAAACTTTTTAAGGTAACGTCTACCCCTTTTTTATCGGTTAAGGTTATAGAGTCTGGTAGGAAATTGTTTACAGGAGTTGTTAAATCTAACGAATCTGTAACATTGTATTTTGCAAGAAGTAGACCCGTGTATGTTTTGGTAATAGAGCCTATTTCATACAAGGTGTTTTCATCTGCTTTTAATTTGTTTGCAACATCTTTTAATCCATGGACGTAATAATATGTTCCTGTGGAGTCTGCTATTCCAACTGCAATGGATGGGTTTATTTTATTTTTAACTCTGTACTGAATTTCCTTCTTTATATTTTCAGGAATTTGTGAAAATCCAATACTTATAGAGAAAATGCTTACCGCAAATGTGGCGATATATTTTAATTTCATCTTATGTTTTTTATTCTTGTTGACTCTCAATCCTTTCATCATTTCTTCAACATAGTTCAATAAGCATATAGTTTAGGGTAAGAATGCTTTATAAAAGGAAGCTTTTCCTTTCTTTCGTAAAGGTACTAAAGTGTATGGAATATTTATAATGGTTGTTTGATTATAAATTCGTTGGTAAATTTAACATCTGGTTAAAGTATAGAGTTTTACTTTTGTTAAAAAATTTATCTTATGCGTTTATTATTTATTCTGGTTATTTTATGCTGTCAACAGTCTTTTGCAAATACTCCTTTTTGGGGAAAAACTGGTCACCGTGTAGTAGGTGAAGTAGCACAAGAACATATAAAAAATAGCACAAAACGTAAAATTGAAAAACTTTTAGGTGGGCAATCCCTTTCAATTGTAGCTACGTATGCCGACGATATTAAGTCGGATAAAAGATTTCGTGGTTTTAGTCCGTGGCATTATGTAAACTTTCCTTTTGATAAAAATTATACAGATGTTACTCCAAGTGAAGATGGAGATATTATTATGGGAATTGAAAAATGCATTTCTGTAATAAAAGATGATACCGCTACTAAAGAAGATAAAGCGTTTTACTTAAAACTACTTATTCATTTTGTGGGAGACTTACATCAGCCTCTGCATGTTGGAAGAGCAGAAGATAAGGGAGGAAACGACATTCAAGTACGTTGGTTTGGAGACGGAAGTAACTTACACCGGGTTTGGGACAGCGATATGATAGAGTCTTATGGGATGAGTTATAGTGAATTATCGGCTAATTTACCTGTGTATTCTAAAGAACAGCAAAAAGCTATTACGGAGGGAACTTTGTTAGATTGGGTAAAAGAATCTCAAGAATTGGCAAAAAAAGTATATGGTTCTGTAGAAGTGGGAGAGAAGCTTGGCTACAATTATATGTATGATAATTTTGATACCGTACGTGCTCAATTGGAAAAAGGAGGCTTGCGTTTGGCTAAAATTTTAGATGATATTTTTTAATCCTTTATTAAGGAGTTAATTTCCCAATGCTTGTTCTGAGTTTGCCGTAGGGTTAAAGTCTAAATGTATTGTAATAGTTTCCTTTGTATGTCTTGTGGGCTTGCTCCAAAGTAGTTGATTCTCTTACAGGAGTAAGGAAATAGAAAAGTATGATAAGTACTACTTATTCAAAACCTCTTGGCGGTATTGCTTAGGGGTTTTTTTAAACTTACTTTTAAAAGATTTGGTAAGATGACTCTCATCTGTAAAACCTAACTCATAGCTAATTTCTGAAATAGAATAATGCGTGTTTTTTAATCGGTATTTTACAAGCATTAATTTGTAGTTAATAATGTATTGTCTGATACTCTCTCCTGTTTCTTTTTTAAATAAATGAACAATATTTGCCTGAGACATATTAAATTTTTGCGCCAAATGCTCAATTTTAATAAGTTCTGGTTCGTATACATTGGTTCTAATGTATGCCAGAATTTGATCCGATTTCTTTAAGTTTACAGATGCAGTTAGCTCTTTATTAGGAGCATATTTTTTAATTATATTCCTAGCAATAATACTTAAGGAAGTTGTAATTCCATTGGTAATAATGCTCCAATAAAATTCATCTTGATTTTTAAATTCTTCCACAATAAAATCTTGAATTCTCCAAAGTCGTTCTCTATCAACCTCTTCAGAAATACAATCGCCTGGCATAATATTAGGATTATGCAAAATGTGTTCAATATTTTCTAACCACATTTTTCTATCTGGAAGGTTAGACTTATTGGAAAATAAAACTTCGGTAAATTTTAAAGCGGTATAGCTTGTATTGGTCTTTGGATTTAAAATGTGGTTGTCTTCTGGAGCTAATAAAAAGATACTCCCTTTTTTGTAATTAACATCTATATCATTAATTCTATAAATACCATTACCATCTCTAATATAGACAATTTGGAAATAATTATGCTTTTGCAATGATGTTTCCTTCTTGTCTATATCCCCTTGAACTACAATAAAACCGTCATGAAAACTGTCCATTTCTTATTATTAGGTGTTTATAATCAGTTAATTATATCAAAAATAGAAAATTTTCAAGCAGTTTTTACAAGTAATAAGGTATAATCGTGTCGTAAATTTGCACGGTAATTAAAAACAAAGCGATAGTTCTTTAAAATTTTTTCATAATGATGTGATTTTATCATATCGATTTAGATTTTTTGATTGGTTAGTTTATAATATTGAGTCGTACTTCCCCCAAACGTTCCCTCAAACCGTACGGCTCTTTATTTTAAAAAAGAACATATATAATAGCAATACATATAAAGGTTAGTTTGATTATTTTTTAAGTTGGTTAGTTGAAAAAGCTGCATTTCTCCCTAAGAATGCGGCTTTTTCTTTTTAATAATGTAATGCTATAGCTACGTTAAGAAAATACCAAAAGGAAATTTTTTAACTAGTTTATACAAGTATTAAGGTAAAAACGGGCTGTATCTTTGTACTGTTGTTAGTAATTAAACAACGCGTTCTTTAAGATAGTTTTCATAATTAGAATGATGAGGTTGATAGCTCATCATTTATAGATTTTTTTGGTTGGTTAGTTAAAAGAGTCGTGCTTATTTGAAACCCAATCCGTGCGACTCTTTATTTTAACCCTTATAATTTGTGCCGAAGGAATTGATTATTGTGGAAGATTGGAATTTTAAAAGAAGATATATAAAAAGAAAGTAAAGCTGATGTTTTCAGCTAAATAATATAAAAACTTGTTTGATTATTTTTTAAGTTGGTTAGTTTAAAAAAGCCGCATTTTGCTAAGAATGCGGCTTTTTTTATGCTCAACTTCATTTAAAATTTTCTGTTAAGAAATTATTGTTGTGTTATAAAAGTTAACGGAATTTATTGAACTCCACTTATAGCAAGGTTCAAATGGGTTTTTCAAAATAGACCCCTTGCTATTAATAAAAATGAATAAAAAGAAGGTTTTTGAAATGTCACTCCTTTAAGCTACTTATTTTGTGGTAGTTAATATTTGGTCTTTGTTCTTTTTTCTTATAGCGAAGCGGTCTCGTATTTTTACTCGGACATTAAAGTTAAGAAATAGAATAAGCTTTAACGAGTATCCTTATTATAGATACTTTTTAATCTTCTATAACCGTTTTTAATTCATTTCTATATTGAGAAGGCGTTTTTCCTGTAAACTTTTTAAACGATTTATTAAAGTATGAAAAGTTATTAAATCCACTTTCAAAGCAAATATCTGTAATTCCAATAGGCTTCTCAGCAAGCAGCTTAGAAGCATGTACTAATCTGTATTCATTTACAAAATGTGTAAATGTTTTCCCTGTAATTTGTTTAAAATATCTACAGAACGAAGGAACTGTCATACCAGAAATGCTAGCAATTTCTTCTAGAGTAATAGGTTGTTGAAAATTTTTCTTCACATAATTGAACACAATATTAATTCTGTCATTATCTTGTACATCGGCTTGCATAGAAAAGCCTTCTGCATTTAAGATTTGATAATCTTCAGAAAGTTGTAATTCATTTAAAATAGAAAGGAAACCTAATAAGCGTTCAAAACTGTTTAGTTTTTCTAAACCTTCTATTCTTTCTCCAATAATTTCTTTTGTTTTTCCTGTAAAAGCCAATCCTCCTTTACATCTTTTAAATAATAATTTAATATTATTCATTTCAGGTTTCGACATTAAATCGGCTCCTAGAAAATCGGGGAGCATTTGAATGACCACTTCGTTTTCGTTTCCAGTAAATTTATCTGTAAAACCACAATGTGGTAAATTAGAACCTATTAATATAAGGTCTCCTTCTGTGTAATAAGAAATATGACTCCCAATTTGTCTTTTTCCAGCTCCTCCTTTTACATATACCAATTCAATTTCTGGATGATAATGCCAATACGATGTATTCTGATTTTGATTCTCATCAAACTTCACAAAAGAAAAAGAACTGCCAAAAGTTGGGTTAATTACTTCTAATGCAGGCTTTTTAATACTCATAGCAAAATTATTTTTCAGTATAAAAATATACCATGTTAACTGGGCAAATATACAAAATATTACCTCAAATATGTTCTATTTTATCCTTAACATTGAGTTAACATAAGCATCGTGTTAAAATAGTGCATAAACTTGAAAATCCTGATGTATTTTAACCTTGGTGTCCACCGTATCTTTGTAATGTAATTAAAATGAAATGTATAACCATTAAAATTGCTAAAGATGAAAAACACATTAAGAAACAGTATGCTAGTTGTAGTATTGAGTATTGCAACGTTAGCGATGACAAGAGCCAATGATTTTTACTTATCTGTAAAAAAGGATGATAATAGAACTGTTGATTTATTCGTAGAGAAAAGCAACCAGCCAATAGCAATTTCTTTTGTTGATGCAAAAGGAGAGGTTCTGTATAATTATGAATACAAACAATTACCAACAAACGTAAAACGTTATAATTTTAAAGGGTTACCAACAGGAACTTACTATTTTGTTGTTGAGAACGAAATTAAAATTGAAAGAGTACCTGTAGTTTTTACTGATGGGAAAACAATTGTTGAAAGAGAAAAAGAAGAAGTTACTTACAAGCCTTATTTTAGAAAAGATGGGTCTGTGTTAAGTGTAAACATGTTAAGCTCAGATATGTCTCCTGTAACTGTAAAAGTTTACAACGAAACAACAAATGAGTTAGTACATGAAGAAATACTTAAAGGAGCTAAAAGTGTAGGAAAAAGATTTGATTTTTCTAACGCTCAAAAAGGTTCTTACAGATTTGAAGTAACTCGCAAAGGAAATACATTTTACAAAACAGTTAGCTTGTAATCTTACAAATAGATTTTGAAGTTGGAAAAGGGAGGTGTTAGAACTCCCTTTTTTTTTGCTTTATAAATACGTATATGCCCAAAACATAAGGGCAAATTGTAGCGGCACTCTTAAAATTAATACCCACCTTGGAGCTACTTTTTCAAACTTCTTATCTTTTAACATATAAATATGTACTGGAATAAATGCTATTAGCATTAAAATAATTCCCCAGAGTGCATAATCCTTTAAAGTAGTAAATAGCAGCATTACTCCAAAAACTATTTCTGCAATTCCGCTTAAGTATACCATTTCCTTTTGGTAAGGAATATAGGAAGGCATAATAGAAACGTAACTTCTAGGTCTTACAAAATGTAAAATTCCTGCTACAATATAAATGCCAGCCATTAAGTAGTAATGCCAATTATTCATCTGCTGTGTTTTTAAGGATCCAAGTATTTATTTTTTCTTCCAAAAGTTTTATTGGGATACATCCCGATTCTAATACTTTATTATGGAAAATTTTAATGTCAAATTTATCCCCCAATTGCTTTTGTGCCTTATTTTTTAAAGCTATTATTTTAAGTTGTCCTATTTTGTAAGACAATGCTTGTCCTGGCCACGACATATAACGCTCTATTTCTGCGGTTATGCTTTCTTCAGATTCTGCTTCGTGTGCCAAAGAAAATTCTATAGCTTTTTCTCTAGACCATCCTTTAGTATGTATGCCCGTGTCTACCACCAAACGTATGGCTCGATGCATTTCTGCACTTAGCATTCCAAAGTATTGATATGGATCGTTATAAAGTCCGAGTTCTTTTCCTAAAGATTCAGAATATAAAGCCCAACCTTCGCCATAAGCACTATACCATAGGGTTTTTCTAAAATCTGGTAAGCTTTTATTTTCTTGCTGAAGCGAAATTTGATAATGATGTCCCGGAATAGCTTCATGTAAAAACAAATCCTCATCCGAATAAATATTGTATTTTTTTACATCTGGAATTGGAACATAAAACACCCCCGGACGTGTGCCGTCTATAGAACCTGGGTTATATTCTGCACTTGCCGATGCTTCTCTAAAAGCTTCTGTTCTTCTAACTTCAAATTCGGTTTTTGGAGTTAAATCAAAAAGCTTTGCAAGTTGAGGTTTCATTTTTTGGTGAATCTCATTAAAATTTTCAATTACCTGTGCTGGTTTATCAAATGGCATTAACTCTCTTGCAGTTCTTATGGCTTGAAAAAAATCTTTTAATTCGCCTTTAAAATTAACTTCCGCCATCACTTTTTTCATTTCATTTTCTAAACGAGCTACTTCACTCAATCCTAATTTATGGATAGAATCTGCTTCTAAAGAGGTAGTGGTAAAAGTTTGTATTTGGTGTCCGTAATATGCATTTCCTCTCGGAACATCATTTATTCCAGAGGTTTCTCTACTGGCAGGTAAATATTCATCTCTAAAAAAGTTTTCTAATTTTTTATAGGTAGGAATAATTTTTTCAGCAATTATTTTTTCATAAGCCAATGCAAGACTGTCTTTTTCAGCACGACTAATATTATTCGGGATGTTTTTTATAGGGCTATAAAACAAATGTTCTTTTGGAGCTCCACTAGAAAAACTCTCCATCTGCGGAATTACTTTTAGGGTAAGAGATTTAGGTAAAACATAACCAGTTTTAATCCCTTTTTTCATGTTTACTATTGCGGTGTCACACCAAACAACATAGTCGTTAAGGCGTTGCAGCCAATTTTTATAATCGGTTGCCGTTTTAAATGGTTGTGCGCTGGAACCTCCCGCCAACTGCCCAATGGCTTGTGGTAATGAGGAAAACTGATTAATAGGAATGAGCTCTGTTGGATATTGTAACTTGTCTAAATTGATGTTACATTCCCACATTAAAACCTCGTAACTCATTCGCTGTTCTTTGGAAAGCGAATCTTTATTAAAACTCAAAAGCTCATCTCTATAAGCATTATAAAACGCCTTTTGCTTATTCTTAAAGGATGCTGTAATATCGTTTGGCAGGTAATTGTTATAACGAGAATCTCCCGAAAGAGTAGCGTTTAGCGGATATAATTTCAAACTTTCTTCATAATAATGCTTAAATACCGAATCAATAGACACCTTATCTACGATTACTTCTTTAGAAACTTCTTTGTTTTTACAAGAAAAAAATAGAAGTATAACACTTGCTGTTAGGATGATTTTTTTCATTATCAGTTAGTTGAGTTTTCTCGATAATCGAGTTTTTTTGGTCTGGGTTAAAAATGTTTTAGTTTTTCCTATAATAGTTAGTAAGGTAGGCTCCTCAAGTAATTTACTCAATAATTGAGACTTGAATGCTCCAAGGCTTGCCCCGAGGGAGTTTACTTAATATATTCCACCCTTCTAAATCTAACTGCTTCCCAATCGGGATTTATTTTAAGATTTTTTACAGCTTCGTAGCGGTGTTTTAGAAGAGGTTGCCAATCATAAGCATCTGTTATATCTGTAGTTAGTTTTTTCGATTTTTTTCTAGGATGCGCAACCCAAAGTACTACGTCGTCTTTTAATTTTGGATGAAGCGTATGCACCTGATTTTCTAATTCTTCAATTGAAGAAACAAACACCAAGGCAAATTCCATTTTGTTTACCTGGATCAAAGATTGGTAAATATCTATATCAATCAATTCTGCCAATTGCTCAGAAAAGCCTTCAGGCTCATTAATAATAAGAATTTCTTTCTGGTCTTCTAGTTTCAGCTTTTCAAATAGCGTTTTCATCTTGTACAGCGGTTTGGATAATGTATACAAGTTAAAAAAAATATCGTCCCTTAACAAGCTTTATATTTTTGGAAGGTTAAGATTTGAAAATTGAAAGATTGAAAGATTGAAGGATTGAAGGATTGAAGGATTGAAAGATGGAAGTCGGAAGATTAAGATTTAAAGATTTAAAGATGGAAAGATTTAAAGATTGAAGTCGGAAGATTTTATTTATTTCACAAATCCACATTTCCAAATCTTCAAATTAGCACATATACAACTTTACTTCTCTGCACCTTTGCATCTTTGTCACTTTGAGTTGAAAGTAAAAAGTTATGTTGTTATGAAGTTACGATGTTACAATGAAAAAAACTGCATACTGTAACTGCCAACTGAATACTCCCGTCTTCGGTCTTCGGACTTCCGACTTTTTTCTCATATTTACAACTTTGTCTCTCTGAACCTTTGCATCTTTGCCACTTTGAGTTGAAAGTAAAAAGTTATGCTGTTATGGAGTTACGATGTTACAATAAAAAAAAACTGCATACTGTAACTGCCAACTGAACACTCCCGTCTTCTGTCTTCGGACTTCCGACTTTTTTTCTCACATTTACAACTTTGCCTCTCTGCACCTTTGAACCTTTGCCACTTTGAGTTAAAAAGTTATGGAGTTACGATGTTACAATAAAAACAAACTGCAAACTGTAACTGCCAACTGAACTTCCCGACTTCGGTCTTCGGACTTCCGACTTTTTTCTCACATATACAACTTTGCCTCTCTGCACCTTTTGAACCTTTGCATCTTCGAGTTAAAAAGTTATGTTGTTATAAAGTTACGATGTTACGATGAAAAAAAACTACACACTGTAACTGCCAACTGAACACTCCCGTCTTCGGTCTTCGGACTTCAGACTTTTTTTCTCGCATTTACAACTTTACTTCTCTGCACCTTTGCACCTTTGCATCTTCAACTAAAAAAACTACATTCTCAGTACTAAGAAGTACTCATTTCTTGTAACCTAAACAAATCGTAGGCTTTTTGATTGAAAGGATAATCCCAACATCCCATTCTATGAAATAAATCGCCGCCAAACCCTTTTTTATAAACATGAACTCCTCTTAGTGGGTGCGAATCGTTTAAATTGGGAGCAGAACCAAACATATCGTATTCCGTACATCCCCAGTCTTTAGCTACTTTTATAGATTCCCATTGTAGGGCATAACTCGCCAATTTGTTATGTGTAGAAGAAGCGCCATAGAGGTAATTCCCACGTTTATTAGACAAAACCAAAAACATAGAAGCCAGAAATTCCCCATCGTGGTGTGCCATTAACATCTTTACATTCACCCCATTTTTATGGTTGTCTTGATTGGTTAAAATACGTTTAAAATAATCTTCATTCTGTAATGCCATATTATGGCGTTTCGAAGTTTCTAAATACAATGCATACCAATTGCTAATATGCTCCACACCATATTCCTGCACTTCAATTCCCTTTTTATTGGCTTGTCGGATATTGTAGCGAGTATTATAACGCATATTATATAGGAGCGTTTCTTCTTTTTGCTGAAGGTCTAAAAAGAAAGTATTCTTAGGAAGCACGTCACTCGGACTCTTACGGAGGTTCCATTCCGAAGTTTTGTAATTTACTCTAAATTCCTGAATTCTACTTTGTGGTGGCCCATTCCAATTTCCCGAAGCATCAAAATATTCTTCTTCCTTAGCCCATTGGTTTTCCCAAATTAAATCGTAACGGATAAACATACAATTCTCTGGTAGATGTGGTTTTATAGTCTCTGAAAGTTCTTCTAAAAACACCCCCTGATTCTCAATAGTAGGTTCCAATTTAGGACCATAAGGTACATAGGCGTAGCAAAAACTATCATTAATATATTTTATAAGCACCAATAAATCGTCTTGAGTTTTAGAGAGTCCGCTAGTTGAGGTTCCTAAAATATCTTTAGAAATAGTAACTTCAAACCCATTAGGAATAAATCCCTGTTGGTCTTTTAATCTTCCCCAATACGGTGTTTGAGGTAAAATATTTGTTGGTTTGATATCTTCAATCTCCTTTTTCGCTACAGTACAAATCATCCAAAAAAATTTCGTGCAAAACTAAAAAAAGTGTTTGGAGTATTAAAATTATAAGCAAATGTTTTTGAATTGAAAATTAGTTAGTTAGGGGGTGGAAGAAGTCAGGAGTCCGAAGACCGAAGATTAAGATTTAAAAATTTAAAAATTTAAAAATTTAAAGATTGAAGGATTGAAAGATTGAAAAAGGCTGAAGTCCGAAGTCAGGAGACGGAAAATTAAAAAATTCGACAATTGACACAATAACAACTTTGCCTCTCTGTCCCTTTGCATCTTTTAAGTTGAAAGTAAAAAAGTAAAAAGTTTTGTTGTTATGAAGTTACGATGAAAATAACTGCCTACTAAAACCTACTTTTCTAATATTTTAATAATTCGACTATACATTATTTCTGATAAGTTCCAATTATAACCTTCAAAATCAACAGTATTTGTAAACTGAATAACTACAGTATCGATGTCTTTATGGTATTTTGCAATGGTTTGATAACCAGGAATCAGTCCTGTATGTCCATATTGGTATATTGAAGAGTAGATTTCCTGTTCTTTTTTATTTTTAAAAACAGAACCATTGTTTAGAGCACGGATAAACTTTCCTAAATCTTCGGCGGTAGCCAACATAACACCATTATTATCTGTTTTTAAATCGTTTTCATAACCAACATAATATCCGCTCATAACATCGTCTAAATTAACATCCTGTATAGAGCCGAAGGTGTTTTTTAGGTTTAAGGGATCTAGAATTTCTTCTTTTATGTATTGAAATTTACTTTTACCTGTTACTTTTTCTATAAGCATTGAAAGCAATAAATAGTTGGTGTTACTATACTCAAATTTTTCGTCAGGATTTGCAGTTGCAGGTAAATCGAGGATTAAATTGAGTCGCTCCTTGTCGTTTTGTTTTGGGGCAATCCAATAATTTTTAGTATCGGTATAATTAGGAATTCCACTTCGATGCTGAACCATCATTTTAATAGTAATTTTATCAGCATTTTCAATCCGCCCAATAAGCTCTGGGAAATAGTCGGCAAGGGTTTTGCTTAGAGATAACCTACCGTTATTTACTAATTTTGCTATAGCCACCGCCGTATATAGTTTGCTAACACTTGCAATTTTGAATAACGATTTAGGATCTGCAGGGGTTTTGGTTTCTCTATTTTTATAACCAGCAGTATAAAACTCGGGCGACATTCCTGCTTTATCTATATATACAATAATTCCGTCAAAACCATAATCGGTTGCTTTATTTACCTGCTCCTGCACTGTATTGGGTAATGGTTTTATCCATGCGGTAACTATAGGCCAAGGAACAAAATATAAAGATATAATTGTTCCAACGAGGAGTAAAATTCTAATTAGTTGTTTCGATTTTGATTTATTCATGGTTCTTAAAACGAATAGTTTAGGATTAGGTTATTTTTAGATGTAAATACTAAATATCAAATATAACTATTCATTTTAAAACTGTTTGGGAGGAAGGAAGTTGGAAGGTTAAGATTTTAAGATTGAAAGATTGAAAGATTGAAGGATTGAAAGATTGTAGGATTGAAAGATTGAAAAAGTCAGAAAACCGAAGTCCGAAGTCGGGAGTTGGAAGGAAGCAAGAATAAAGAGCATAGAATAGATTTTTGCATTCTTGACTCTTGATTCTTGACTCTTGATTGAAAA